>PEWR01000033.1:513-27134 GCA_002779395.1 Ignavibacteriales bacterium CG07_land_8_20_14_0_80_59_12 | reverse complement strand
CGTGGCTATGTGGCTTGCCGCATCGAGGCGAGCGAAGTACACGCCCGCCGGGACTGCCGATGCATCCCAGACTGCCGTGAAGGTCCCGGCGGGCTTCGAGCCGTCGACCAATGCCGCCACTTGCCGCCCCAGAATACCGAATATCGTGAGCTTCACATGCGCCGGTTGGGGGAGCATATAAACGATCGTCGTCGTGGGATTGAACGGATTCGGGTAGTTCTGAGCGAGTTGGAACCGGTCAGGAACCCCCTGCGGTGCAGTCTCCTCGACGCCCGTTGCCCTGTCGTTCACCCTCAGCTCGTCGATGTAGATGGCCCCCTGTGGCCTCCCGTTGACGGGGTCGTAAGAGAACTGGAAACTGTCGAACCGCTCGAGCGGACCAGTGACGTTTCCGGGGTTGAGCCAGAAGCCGAGCTGGGCGGCATTGCTCAGCTTCCACTCAAGGAGTTTCCAACCGAACCAATCTATTGTGGTCCACGCGCTCACCCGATGGATGCCGAGCGTGGTACTGTCGTCTATGCAGAATCGGAACTTGTTCCGGCTGCTGTCACCGAAGACGAACGCCTGTAAAACCGATGAGGTATCGAATCGCGCAATGTACGGCGCGCCCTGGAAGAGGTACTCACGGATCAGGAACGATGTATCACGTGTGTTCCATGCGTAACGGAGTCCCATCGACTTCCGATCAGCCACACCCGGGAGGACGACAGAGGTCTCATCGAACATGCGCGTGCTGTCTGCGATAATGCCGGTCGTGCTCCCGCTCCATGACGGCTGCTGCCAGTTCGTTGTCCCGCCGGCGAACGACTCAATCGTTCTGAAAGCGGAGTAGGCCGTGTCCCCTGTTGTAAAGTTGACATAGGCAGGAGTCTTCATGGTGATTTGGTACCGGTTGCGCACGGTTGGCTGGATGGTAACGAGGAACCGTTTCCGTGGAGGAAGAGGAGAACGCGGCCGGAGCGTCACGAGCGTCTTCCCGTTGATGTCAGTGGAATACAGATCTGTCGGGATAATGTTCGGCTGACCCTTCAGGAACAACGATGATGAGGTGATGGTGGTCGTGTCCATCAGGCGATCGAAGAGGATCGAGATCACGCCGTGAGGACTGAAGGCCAGGTCCTGGGGTGACACGGCTGGGACCGTCGCGATCACCGACGGGGCCTCACCTTCAGGCGCAAGTGTCCTGAACCGGAGGAACATCGGATCTCCAGCAACACCGTCACCGTTCCCGTCGATGTGATATCCCGCGATATCACTCGCCGACGAGTCGATCTTCAGAACGTACGATGTCAGGGGTGTGAGCGGCGCCGATGGGACGAGAGTGAGCGTCCGATTGCCGCTTGACCACTGGAGCGTGAGTTCCACCGCAGGCGTAAGAGAGAGTGCGGTCCTCACGGATGAGGTATCCATCGGTTTGCTGAACGTCAACGCGGGAGAGTTGTACACGGAGAAGTTTGTATCGGCATCCGCCGGCGTAGAAACCTTGAGGCGGGGCGGTGCCGTCGACATGAGTGTTCTATCGATGAAGCTGACACCGCCGCTCGCGACGGCGAACGTGACAGAGTCAACGACATAGCCTGACGACTCAAAGCGTACCGTATGCGGACCGGGTGCGAGGCGGTCGAACATGTAAAAGCCGTTGTTGTACGAGTCGCCCGTATAGCCGCGGTCCTCGGGAAGGATGTGCACCGTTGTTCCATTCACCGGCTTTCCTGTCTCGATGTCGGTCTGGATTCCGGCGACGATGCCGAGCGTGTCGGCGGGGACGCTATAATATTGAAGGAAGCTGTTGCGGATCGCGTACGCCTCCATCTTCCGGTAATCGTTATTCATGAGGCGGCGCGTCTCCGGGTAGTAGTCGTGGAAGGAGCCTTCTGACAATTCTCCCGGCATCACGAGGCCGCGGAGAACGCCGAGACTGAAGCCGCCGCTCGTGCCGCCGTAGAACGTCCAGTCGAGGTAGCTCGTCGTCCTCTGGGTTCTGAGGAACGACCTGATGGATGGGCCGATGTACCGGTCCGAGATATCCCAGGATGCCTGCTGCTCGGGAACGCCGAGGCCGTTGCCGCTCCCGCTCGCCGGCCCGCCGGGGCGCTTCTCACGTATCAGCATGAGCGTGTAGTTGGTACCGGTGTTTGTTCCGCCGGTCGCGTTGCTGTGGATGGAATGGAACCAGTCCGCGTTGCTTGTATTGGCGAACTCGACGCGCGCCGAGAGACTCGGTTCCTCGTCGTTCGGGTAGTCGTTCGTGTTCCGCGTGAGGAGGACGGTGGCACCTCGTGCCTCCAGTAGCGCCTTGAGAAGGAGTGCCTTCTGGAAATTGCTCTCCGATTCCCAGAAGTCAATCCCTGCGTCGGGAATGACGTGACGGTCGTTGGCAGGGTTGTGTCCGCCGTGCCCGGGGTCGATGCAGATCTTCAGTCCGGTAAGATCTTGACGTTGTGCGCTGAGCGTGAATGCCGCGAAGAGTGTGAGGAGAAGTGCGGCTGTGAGCTTCTTCATTTCGCAGTCTCCTCATACTCGAACAGGTAGATGTCACCCGAGGCCGAGCTGCAGGCGATCTTGTTCTCGATGGACGAACATGAGGGATACATTTCGTCGACCGCGTCGTCTGCTGTGAGCCGGACGGGCTCGCCCCCGCCAGGGGAGATGCAAAAGAGATCGGAGGTGAGAAGCGTGTGCCCGTCGTCTCTGTCATTCATATAGACGACCCACTTCCCATCCCTCGTCCACACCGGGGCGTTGCATCGTCCGAGCCGCGAGAGGATGTTGCCGGAGAGATCACAGATGAAAGCGCCGCCGTCCATCTCGTAGGCAAGGATCCTGGTCCGGTCGGGAGAGAGGGATGGCCAAATGTAGCTTCCGTTCTTCAGTGGATCGAGCAAAAGCTTCCGACCGCCGACGTTCACCGCTATCTTCGTTTTCTCGATCCCGAGGATCCCGACCTCCCCGACGGCAGCGACCGAGGGAAGGTTCTTTGTCTTTGTCCCGGCTGAGTAGACCACACGCCCCTGTGAGAACATCGGTATGGAAAGGTCCGGCCCTGTGGCTACGACGGTGGACATGTTCGCCGCGAGGCTGGCGATGACGATTTGCTGGGTACGCTCGTGTGTTCTTGGATCGTGGGAGGAACGGCGGTAGGCGATCTGCGCCCCGTCGGGAGATATCGAGAAACCAAAGCCAGCTCCCTGGTCAACGGTGATCATGCGGGTAGTGCGGGTCGCGGTGGAATACTCATAGATGCCGTCGTTCGCGGCTGTTGTAAAGTAGATCGACTTCCCGTCGGGGGAGAAAACCGGACAGGCCCACTCGTGCGCCGTGTCGAGAGGAAGCCTTTCCGTTCGTATGATCCTGAGCTGCCCGTATGCGCCTGAGGCAGCGGTGAGAATGAGAAACAATACAAAGACTGTTCCGCTTCTGTTCATCCTTTACTCCGTCGATATGGTTTCGGATGCCTGCTCTCCATCGACTTCCTTCGGTCCGTCATCCGCGCCGCCGGCGTTCGCGTTCCTTTCTCCTCATGCACAAGCGATGCTTCGTCGCGGCGTGCTCAGTTCGTCGCTTCCGATAAGGCTTCGGGGCAGGGAACCTCTCCGCGGGATCCGCGGGTTGTCGGTCAACACGAAGCGGCGGAGCACACACGCCTGCAGAACGGACGACAGAAATTTGCAGCTTGCCGGAGAGAATAGCAAGCCCATGCGCCGGGCGGACGCCATCTGTATTGAGTTCAACCTTTCGCTCCGCCGTTGTGCTGCGGTAACGGCGACGAGCGTCGGCGCTTGCATCTCTGCTCCGAAATTCGGAGAATTGTACCGCTACTTAATTCCCCGGTCGATAGGATGGGTTCAATGAAGTTACCAATACGTATAGACTGCTTCAATCCGGAGCAAGGGGAGAAGAGAAAGATGTTCGATAAAGGTTTCGTACCTTCGAGGAAGATGACGCTCGGCGGCATGGGCGAGAACTTTCCCGCGTTCCGTCGTCTCTTGGACCAAGTCATCACATGGCATGAATCGTGGCGGCACTCCCTGGCTCAAAGCGACCCCCCGGCGGCGGAACTGACACTGACGGCGGAGGAGGAGCGGGCACTGGGAACGGCGATCCAGGAATTCCTGGAACGGTTCTCAAACAACGTACCGCTTTTCAGTCCCCGCTACGCAGCGCAAATGGCACGCGATCCGGCGCTCCCTGCGGTTCTTGGATACATTGGCGCACTTCTCCTCAATCCCAACAACCACGCCTACGAGGGGGGACCGGCCACGACCGAGATGGAGATGGAGGTAACGGAGTCTCTTCTGCGGATGGCGGGGTTCGAAGGAGGTTGGGGGCACCTGACGAGCGGCGGGTCGCTTGCAAACATGGAGGCTCTTTGGGCTGTTCGGGATTTCCGCAAGTCGGGCATCGTCGTCTTCTCGCGGGGCTCACACTACTCGTGGAAACGGATCTCGTCGATACTCCGTGTGGACGGGCTCGAGGAGATCGACGTCGATGAGCACTACAGGATGGACCTGAACCACCTTGAAGAAGTCCTGCGCTCAAAGAACGTTATGCTCGTGGTGGCAAACCTTGGAACCACAGGTACCGGGGCCATTGATTCGCTCAGTGAGATCGTCAGACTTCGCCAAAGGTACGGCTTCCATCTCCACGTTGACGCGGCTTATGGCGGATATGCACGGACCGTTATTCTTGATCCCGAGATGCGCATATTGCCGCAGGACTCTCAGTCCTGGCTCGAACCGTATGTCTACGCACAGCTTGCATCGCTTCACTTTGCAGATTCCATAACGATCGATCCTCACAAACACGGGCTCTCCCCCTATGGTGCAGGAGCTGTTCTCTACAAGGATGAGAGGCTGAGAAATGTGATCCTGAACACCGCCCCGTACACGTATCACAAGCTGGACAAGCCAAACATCGGCATGTGGACGCTTGAGGGTTCGCGCCCCGGTGCATCTGCTGCCGCAGCATGGCTGACACTCAGAATGATCCCCCTTGATGTGCGCGGGTTTGGGTCGCTCCTATCGGACACAATGCGAGCGGCGAGAGACCTCTCGAGACGAATCGGCGAAGTGGATGGAATGGTGTCGCTGGTGAGACCGGATCTCGACATCCTCTGTTTCTTCGGGGATGGGGAAGGAGAAAAAAGGCTGAGCAGAATCAATGAGCGGACGGAAGGAGTCTACAGGATCCTGTCGATAGAGAACCCTCGGGCTCCCTTCATTCTCTCGAAGCTTGTCCTGACGGGACAACCGCTCAAGAAGCTCTTTGCAGGATACGAGATAGATGCGGAAAGGGTGAGCGTCATGCGGGGAGTGTTCTTGAAACCGTACATGAGGTCATACGGTACAACCTCCTATACTGAAAAGCTCTTGACTGCATTGAGAGATGCTCTTCCGAGAGAGTAGATGACTCATCTCGCAAGGACTAGCATCCTCGTCTTAGCGTAGGTGCCGGCCTCCATGTGGCAGAAATGAGGGAATCGTCACGTGCGGAAATTCGACTTCATCATGTTCTTCTCAATCGTCCTGACGCTCTACCTCGCCATCAACTACTACGTTTTCCGCAGGGGCTGGGAGGCGATCCCGCATGGCTCCTCGTGGCGTGACGTGTACCTCGCCGTCTTTCTCCTCCTTTCGTTTTCATTTCTCGCCGGACGCTTTCTTGAGCGGGCGTCGATGACATGGTTCAGCCACCTCCTTGTCTTTCTCGGGTCGTTCTGGCTCGCGGCGTTGGCACTTTTCGTCATCATTATTCTTACCATCGATTTCCTTCGGCTGGTGAACGCGATCGTGCCCTTCTTTCCCTCCTTCATCACGGCCGACTACGTGCGCACAAGAACAGTCATGGCGCTGGCCGTGACCGGCGTTGTGTTCCTCACTGTTCTTGCGGGGCACATCAACGCCTTGCACCCGCGTGTGAGGATTCTCGACCTGACGATCCACAAGCACAGCAACCCTCTGAAGACTCTCAATATCGTGGTGGCATCGGACATTCATCTTGGGACGATCATCGGCAGACCGCGGCTCGAGAGGATCGTCGAGAAGATCAGTGCGCTCAACCCGGACATTGTCCTCCTGCCGGGTGACGTGTTCGATGAGGACATTGGTCCGGTCATCAAACAGAACCTCGGCGACACACTCCGGAAGATCAAGGCGAAGTTCGGCGTCCTTGCCGTTCCCGGTAACCATGAGTACATCGGAGGAGTCGAGGAGGCGTGCAGGTATCTCACCGAGCACGGCGTCACTGTTCTTCGCGACAGCATCATCGGCATTGATAACAGCGTGACGATCATCGGAAGGGAGGACCTGAGTTACAACAGGGCTGCACGCAGG
The DNA here is from genome assembly GCA_002779395.1 of Ignavibacteriales bacterium CG07_land_8_20_14_0_80_59_12. Lineage (GTDB taxonomy): Bacteria > Bacteroidota > Ignavibacteria > 0-14-0-80-59-12 > 0-14-0-80-59-12 > 0-14-0-80-59-12. The sequence goes on along the minus strand of PEWR01000033.1, from coordinate 20,802 downwards.
CCGCGGAAGACGCTCCGAGAACTGATGGCAGGCGTGGACACGAGTCGTCCTGTCATTGTGATGGACCATCAGCCGTTCCACCTCGAAGAAGCCGCGGCGAGCGGAGTCGACTTCCAGATCTCGGGGCATACGCATCACGGCCAGATATGGCCGTTCAACTTTATCACCAGGAGAGTGTACGAATTGAGCTGGGGGTACATGAGGAAAGGAGAGACCCAGTACTACGTATCGTGCGGGGTGGGCACGTGGGGGCCTCCGGTCAGGACGGGCAACCGGCCTGAGATCGTCAACATCCGGCTGCAGTTCGACTGAGTGGCGGAGACGCTTCGGGTGGCAGTCACGTTTGAACTATGACTGAGAAGAAGAAATATATCGCACACCTCGACCTTGATTCCTTCTTCGTCTCCGTGGAGCGAGTGAAGAATCCATCGCTCATCGGCAAGCCGGTGATCGTCGGAGGAAGACCGGGAGGAAGAGGAGTGGTCGCGTCCGCATCGTACGAGGCACGGAAGTATGGTGTCCACTCTGCAATGCCGACGGCACAGGCGCTCAAGCTCTGCCCTCATCTCATCATCGTGTCCGGACATCATGGAGAGTACGCGGACTACTCTGACAGGGTCTTCAAGCGCCTCCTCGACTTCGCACCTGTCGCAGAGCGGGCATCCATCGACGAGGTCTACATGGACTTCACGGGGTGCGAGGCGGTGTATCGGAACGACCTCCCCGGACTCATGAAAACCCTTCAGCAGCTCATCAAGGATGAGTTCGGATTGCCGTGTACCATTTCTCTCGCCTCGAACAAGACGATCGCGAAAGTCGCGACGGACGGTGCAAAGCCGAACGGTGTCATTTCCGTCCCGCACGGGGCGGAAATGGAATTCCTTGCACCCCTCTCGATCGACGTTCTTCCTGGTGTCGGGAAGAAAACATCTGAAGTTCTCAAGGGCAAGGGATTTTTCAAAATATCCGATCTGCAGCGCGCATCGCGCGGACGGCTTATCGAGTTGCTCGGAGCTTACGGCGGCTACCTCTTTGATGCCGCGAGCGGGATCGGGGCAGATTCTATTGAAACGGAGTGGACGCGGAAAAGCATCAGCAGGGAGGAGACATTTCCACACGATATCGCCGACACAAGACGGCTCGAGGAAATCCTCTTCACGCTCGTCGAGAGTGTATGCGGCACCTTGAGGGCGCACCACTGGAAGGCAAGGACGGTGACGCTCAAGCTCCGCTACTCGAGTTTCAAGACGATCACCTGCCGGCAGACGCTTGAGCCTCTGAACTATGATCCGGAGGTTTTCACCGCGGCGAGGGAACTCCTTCGAAAAGCGTATGATAAGGGAAAGCCTGTGAGACTGATCGGTGTCGGACTCTCACAGTTCGTCGACGAAGCGCAGACCGAGCTTCCTCTTTTCCCGTCAAGCCCTCACCGACGCAAAGTGCTTGACGCCGTCGACCGGCTGCGACAGAAGTTCGGCGACGATGTGATCCACCTGGGGAAGGTGTGATGCGGCTGCGCGTAGCTCACTCCGACTTCAAGAGCCTCCCCCGCCTGAGTGTGGAGTGTGACCAACCGTTCCTTCACGAGCTGGACGTTCAGAAGCATTCTGAAGAATTCCCCCTCGAAAGCCGGGCATGACAAAGACCGACAGGGAAGGACAAGAATCCGACCTAAACCCGCCTTGCCTTCACCAGATGAGTTTGCTATATTGAAAAAGCATTTGGTGAAATGAACTACCACGAAAAGGAAGTCACCCGCTCGCGGGATGAGCGCTAACTGTGCAGGGTGTGGTAGCCTGGGTTCGGTTAGCGTTTTCGTTTTTGGTGCCGTGCGCCTCCAATGGCAGCCGTCGAATTGAGCAACGGGCCCCCGTAGCTCAGCATGGATAGAGCAGCGGTTTCCTAAACCGTTGGTCGGCAGTTCGAATCTGCCCGGGGGTACTCTGGTGGACGCACTTCACGCGTTCTTCCCCCGGACGGTTCCGTCCCGGCAGAGCGAGAACAGCCACACTGACGTTCGAGGATCGTTTGCATGCGATTTTCTACCTCCTTCTTCCCGACGCTCAAAGAGATTCCAGCCGATGCCACCATCCCGAGCCACCAGCTCATGCTCCGTGCGGGGCTCATCCGCCCGCTCGCTGCCGGTATCTACTCGTTTCTCCCTCTCGGCTACCGCGCCATCAAGAAGGCCATGACGATCATCCGCGAAGAGATGGATGCCATCGGCGGACAGGAATTCCATCTTCCGGCCCTCAACCCGATCGAAGTGTGGGAGGAGACCGACCGGCTCAAAGCATTCGGTGATACGATCTTCCGCCTCCAGAACCGGCCGCTCGTCCTGGCACCGACGCACGAGGAGGTCATTTGTTTCATCGCGAGGAACGAGGTCCGGTCCTACAAGAACCTGCCCCAGATCTGGTATCAGATCCAGACGAAGTTTCGAAACGAAGCGCGCCCGCGCTCGGGCGTGCTTCGTGGCCGCGAGTTTACCATGAAGGATTCCTACAGCCTCGATGCGACGTGGGAGGGGCTCGATCATGCATACAATCTTCACGCCGAAGCATACAAGAAGATCTACTCGAGAAGTGGTCTGAAGTTCTTCATTGTCGGTGCGTCAAGCGGTGCAATGGGAGGGACGGGCTCGCAGGAGTTCATGGTCGAGTCGGTGGCGGGAGAAGATACCTGCGTCCTCTGTGATCATTGTGGCTACGCCGCGAATCTCGAAGTCGCCTCGTCCAGAATGCCGCCGGTCAGCCAGGCGGAAGGGGGGAAGGAGCTCGAGGAGATTCACACGCCGAACATCCGGACGATCGACCAGCTTGCAGCGTTCCTCTCGGTGAGTACCGAGCGACTTGCGAAGTCGCTCGTCTACAGGCACAACAGCAAGCCGGTCCTCATCCTTATGGCGGGAAACGACCAACTGAACGAGACAAAGCTACAGTCCGCACTCGGCGGCACGGTCGAGCCGTTCAGTCCGACGGATCTCGCCCAGTTCACCGGCGCCGATGCAGGCTCCATCGGTCCGATCGGGCTTCAAGGCTTCAAGGTTTTCGCCGACCTTCGGCTCAAGGGGGCGAAAAACATGATCAGCGGTGCGAACAGAAATGACTATCATCTCGGGAATATCGATATCGAGCGCGACGTTGATGTCGAGGCATTCATCGACGTCCGCACGGTCAACGCAAGCGAGCCGTGCCCGGATTGCGCCGCGAGCCTCCGTATCGCGCAGGCGATTGAAGTGGGGCACATCTTCAAGTTAGGCACGAAGTACTCTGACAGTATGGGAGCCACGTTCCTCGATGAGACAGGTTCGGAGCGGCCGATCATCATGGGAAGCTACGGGATCGGTGTCGAGCGCATCATCGCCGCGCACATCGAACAGCACCACGACGAGAGCGGGATATCGTGGGATCCCGTCCTCGCGCCCTTTGAGGTCCACCTCATCGTCGTGAACACGGACAATCCCGAGCTGCTCGGCTACTCCGACCGCCTCTACGGCGATCTGGTCGCCGCGGGACTGGAAGTCATCTACGATGACCGCACCGGCGTGAGCCCCGGCTTTAAGTTCAACGACGCGGACCTTCTCGGCATGCCGCTTCAGGTCATCATTGGCGGCAAGCACTTCTCAGCCGGAAACGTCGAGCTGAAGGTGCGGCGCTCGGGCCTCAGGAGGGTCGTCGCGCAGTCAACAGTGGTTGGCGAAGTGAAGAAGCTTCTCGCTGAGCTTGCGGCAGCGTAGCGACGCAGGGAGTTCCGATGGGGGCCGCCTCGAAGGTGGACTCCATCTCTTTTCATCCACGATCTTCATCCGCGCAGATTCGCGGCTTCTTCCGTGTGAATCCGCGGTTCCATTTTTTATGCGTCGAATCACCCGCAATCCCTGAGCAATCGTGCCTGAGTTCATACATCTCCATAATCATTCTCATTACAGCCTCCTCGATGGCGCCTGCCGTCCCGTCGATCTGATCAACGCTGCCGCCGCTAATAAGATGTCCGCCGTGGCCCTCACTGACCACGGCGTGATGTTCGGCGCCCTCGAGTTCTACAAGAAGGCGAACAAGGCGGGAGTGAAGCCGATCATCGGAAGCGAGACCTACATCGTGACCTCGGGCACACGGTTCGACCGCCCCTCGATGAACGAGAAAAGGGTCGGCGGGGCGGCGACCGTTGGCGCGCATCATCACCTCGTTCTCCTCGTAAAGAATCTGACCGGGTATCGCAACCTCATCAAGCTCATTTCACTCGCCCATATTGAAGGGTTCTACTACAAGCCGCGCATCGACATGAACCTTCTCCGTGAGCATCACGAGGGGCTTGTAGCAATGTCTGCGTGCATGGGGGGAGTCGTTGCCGCACACCTTGCCGAAAGGGACTACGACAGGGCCCGCGCCGTTGCGATCGAGTTCCGTGAGCTGTTCGGCGATGATTTCTATCTTGAGATCCAGAACCACGGAATGGAGAAGGAGAAGCCGTTCCTTGAAGGGATGCCGCGCCTGTCTGCGGAGCTCGGCATCAAGCTCATCGCGACAAACGACGTCCACTACATCAAACCCGATCACGCCGTTCCGCACAATATCCTTCTCCTCATCCCCGACGCGACGAGCACGAGCATCCAGGACCCGACAACCCTTCGCTACGGGACCGACCAGATCTACTTCAAGACCGCCGAGGAGATGACGCGGCTCTTCCGTGACTTCCCCGGCGCGATTGAATCGACGCTCGAGGTCGCGGCGAAGTGCGATTTGCAGCTCGACACGAAGACGAACTACATGCCGGAGTTCCCGATCCCGCCCGACAGCGGTGTCGACACTCTTGATGATTACCTCGAGAAGCTGAGCCGGGAAGGAGCGGCGAAGAACTACAGCGATCTTACGCCAGAAATCGAGGCGCGGCTGACGCACGAGCTCTCCGTGATCAGGAAGATGGGGTACTCGGGATACTTCCTCATCGTGCAGGACTTCATCAACGCCGCGCGCCGGATGGGATGCTCCGTCGGTCCCGGGCGCGGCAGCGCCGCCGGCAGCATCGTCGCGTACTCGCTCGGAATTACCACAATTGACCCGCTCCGGTACGACCTCCTCTTCGAGCGCTTCCTCAATCCGGACCGAATCTCGATGCCCGATATCGACGTCGACTTCGCCGATGACAAACGTGACAAGGTCATCAACTATGTCCGGGAGAAATACGGCGAGGATTGCGTCGCTCAAATCATTACCTTCGGGACGCTGAGCTCAAAGGCAGTGCTGAAGGATGTCGGCCGCGTTCTCGGCGTTCCCCTCAATGTCGTCGAGTCGATCACGAAGCTCATCCCGAGCATCCAGGGGAAGGTGATGAAGCTTGAGGAGGCGCTTCAGACGGTCCCCGAGCTGTCCTGGGTGAAGGAATCCCCCGACCCGAAGCTGAAGCAGCTCATCTCCTACTCGGTCGTCCTCGAGGGGATGAACCGTACGTCCGGAACGCATGCCGCGGGCGTCGTCATCGCTCCGGGTCCCCTTACCGACTATGTTCCGCTCTACAAGACCCCTCAAACCGAGCTCATGACGCAGTACAACATGAAGGACCTCGAGGATGCCGGACTCCTCAAGATGGATTTCCTCGGCATCACGACCCTTCGTGTCATCGAGCGAACGCTCGAGCTCATCCTTGTACGCCACGGCGTCGCGATCGACGTTGACCGTCTCCCGCTCGACGATACTGCTACATACGAGCTCTACTCCCGGGGAGAAACCGTCGGCATCTTCCAGTTTGAAAGCTCCGGCATGCGCGACTACCTGCGCAGGCTCAAGCCGACGGCGATCAGCGACCTCGTTGCTATGAACGCGCTCTACCGGCCGGGGCCGATGGAAATGATCCCCGATTTCATCGCACGGAAGCATGGTCGGCAGTCCATCGAATACCTCCACCCACGGCTCGAGCCGATCCTCCGCGAGACCTACGGCGTCATCGTCTACCAGGAGCAGGTTATCAAGATCGCAAGCGACGTCGCCGGCTTCCCTCTCTCGAAAGCCGACCTCATGCGGCGTGCGATGGGGAAGAAGGACAAAGCAACGATGGCGGCTCTCAAGAAGGAATTCATCGCGGGGGCAGTCGCCCGCGATGTGCCGAAGAGAATCGCCGGTGACATTTTCGAGTTGATAGAGAAGTTCGCATCCTACGGTTTCAACAAGTCGCACAGCGTCGCCTACGCGGTACTCTCGTACCAGACGGCGTACCTGAAGGCGCACTATCCCCATGAGTTCATGGCCGCGCTCCTCACGGCGGAAGTCGGAAAGCCGGAGAAGATCGTCCTGTCGATCGAGGAATGCCGGCACATGGGGATCAATGTGCTTCCGCCGGACGTGAACGAGAGCGACGCATCTTTCACCGTGACAGAGCATGGAGTTCGCTTCGGGCTGAACGGCGTCCGGAACGTCGGCACAAGCGCCGTTGATGCCATTGTCGCCGCACGGAAGGGGGGAGGAGAGTACAAGAATCTTTTCGATTTCTGCCGCCGCTTGGACCTGCGTGTTGTGAACAGGAAAGCTGTCGAAAGCCTGATCCAGGCGGGGGCGTTCGACTTCACCGGAGGTCACAGGGCGCAGCTTCTCGACGCCGTGGAGAAGGCGATGGAGTTCGGCGGGGGAGGGGCGGGTCTGGAACAGCCCGGACTCTTCGACTCCGCAGCGCAGGAGGCCGCGATGAAGTATCCGTCGCTTCCTGATGTGCAGCAGTGGCCCGCCTCTGAGAAGCTCTCGCGCGAGAAGTTGATGCTCGGATTCTACGTAAGCGGTCATCCGCTCGACCGCTACGCGGACGAGGTGAAGGCGTTTGCGACAGTTCAATTCGGTGACCTCGAGGAGTTCAGGGAAGGTGCCGTGATACGAGGGTGCGGCGTCGTGACGGGTGTCCGGCGGAAGATTGACCGGAAGAACCAGACGATGGCCTTTGTTACGATTGAGGATTTTACCGGCAAGGCGGAGTGTATCGTCTTTGCCGATCGGTACAGGAAGTACGAGAAGATCCTCACCGATGAGGCAATGTTGATGGTGGTTGGGAGGGGAGAGATCGGCGGCGGCGAGCGGCTGCGCATCGTCGTCAACGAGGTCCATCCTCTCGATAAGGTCGCTGAGAAATTTACACGCGGCATCATCGTCTCCCTCAACGTCCACGAAGTGACGGATTCGACGATCATCGCACTCCGGCGGCTGGTGGAGCAAAACAAGGGGAATTGCTCGATGTTCTTTACCGTTGAGGGGAGCGGAACCAAGGAGCCGCGCAAGTACCGCTCAACGAAATTTGTCGTCCAGGCGTCGCATGAATTCATCGGCGCGCTGAAGAAGCTTCTTGGTGACCATCATGTGAGAATCAATGCTTGAAACTTGGGCTTCTATGTGAAAAATGTGCCTTTTCGTTATCTTTTCAGCGATGTTTGGTATGCCTCAGCCGAGAACATGAAACATATCAAGCAAAATCTCAACCGGCATTTCATATTGAACTGGGCTTCAAAACCCATCTTTGCGTAACATCAGTTGATCACTATCTTTAATAAGGGTAAGAAACATGTACAAGATTCATATTCTAATACTCGCAATTTTAATCCCAACTTTACTATTTGCCCAGGGGAATAGTGATTACACTGCTGCCGAAATGGTTAAAGGTTGTCCGGATGCGCTCAGGAATGTTAAGTACTTCTCAGAGCCGGAAAGATTTTCTTATGCAGTAATAAACAGTGCTAAATCGGATTCGCTTTACTTTATGACTAAAAGAGTAAATGCTGATTCAACTAGTTACCTGCTGATTTATACTACTCATAATCTTATGGGTGGCTACTGCTATTTAATCAAAGAAAGCGTTGACAGCGTAAGCCAGCATCTTTCCGGAGTTATTAGAAAACCTGACGGTACTTTCTTGAATGTAGAGATCACTTATCCGTTTAATGATAACAAAATTTCATACAAGATTCCCGCAAGAAGAGAAATAATTCCTCACGTGGACCTTGAACTTGGGATAAGGCAGGAGATGGTATGTATGCTTAGCAATTTACATGGGGAAAATTCGGTTAAAACAATTATGACAGAGTCTGGTGTAGACCCAATGTACATACCGCTTGAAGTGTTAGTAGGGTTAGCAATAAACTCGCATTTAACTTTAGGCTTTAGATTTTTAGAACATTATAAGATTGATTTCCGGTGCGGATATATGTCTGTCTATGAGGATTTCATGGGCTTAGATGGAGGTATATACTTACAAGCCGATCTATTTAACACAAACTTTTATGGAACCGCCGCTATAGATTATGTTATTAACGGCGGAAATTCTCATGGCGCTTGGTATTATTCAGAAAGCGGCGGTGAAACTACACTTTTAGGTCTTGGATTCGGATGTAATGCATCAAAACATTTTAATCTGGATGTAATGTTTTATTACCCGATAAATAAAGTATATGGCTATGACCTGATTCCTGAATGGGATGATGGTCCCAAACGCTATAGCAAAATTGTTAACGGCATAATAAAATTTGGAATTCAATATTCGTTTATTTTGTAAGAACAGATTAAAAGATAAGAAGACACAACCAAGATCCCTCAGCGATGGAGCGAATTGTGAGAATCTTAAAAGACGATTATCCCTTTGCCATTGCCGCTACCTGTTCGTTTGAAGCCAATGACTTTTGTGCCGAAATCTCTCTTCTTGCTTACAACTTGGTCACGTGGTTCAAACGAATGTGTCTTCCGGACGACTGGCAGTCATATACTCTCTCAACAATACGACAACGCTCAACGAGTCGAGTCTTCGACCTGCTTTTGCTACCCGGACAATTTGTACGAACTCATAACATCCCGACTCTTCGCTTTCCACGAAATAGTCTCTATCAAGATGTCTTTGCCTATGCACAACATAAGATCAACAACCTCGCCCCTCTCATCTAAACAACTTCAACGACCGATAACGAGCATGGGACGATAGAAAGCAATAACTCAAAATAATCATCTTTTTCACGTAGGTTTTGGAAAACTATCAATCCTAAGTGCAGCAGGAGGGGGAATACTTTTGGCCCAACTGGTGGAATATGATGACCCTTGACATGAAAGGAGTGTCAGTGAATGAAGCCGATCGAAGTAACCGACGGTACGTTTCAGAAGGAAGTAGTTGAGTCGCCTGTCGCCACGCTTGTAGACTTCTGGGCCGTCTGGTGCGCCCCGTGCCGGATGATTGCCCCTGCCGTCGAAGAGCTTGCGACGGAGTACCACGGCAAGCTGAAGGTGGCGAAGGTGGACGTCGACCATAATCCGGATACCGCGATGAAGTATGGCATCCGGAGCATCCCGACATTGCTCCTCTTTAAGGATGGGAAAGTGGTCGACCAGGTTATCGGCGCCGTGTCGAAACGTGTCCTCGTTGACAAGGTGTCAAAGCACATCGGATAGTCCCGTGAATACCTGTGGAGTGGCGAGTGCCAGCCGCCGGGCGGGAAGCGGTAGCCGCCTCTTCTTTGTGCGCCCGGCAGGGAGGCTTGCTCTCTCGGTCATAGTTTCGCAAGTTCTGTCATGCGGCGTGAGACGACGGTCCGCGCCGCGGCTTCTTCAACCTCCCTTTGCGATTCCCTCGCGCGTTTCGTATATTCTGTTACGTGGTAAGCCGCCTGCGCGGCTTCTTCATTTTATGAAACGGACCCACCCATGGAATTTAGAAAGCGTACATGTACCTGCGGCGAACTGCGCCCTGAACATGTGGGAAAGACGGTCACGCTCAACGGATGGGTCGACGGGCGTCGCGACCTCGGCGGACTCATCTTCATCGACCTGCGCGACCGCTATGGCAAGACGCAGGTCGTCTTCGAGCCGCAAAGCCAGCCGGAGGCGACGGAGACCGCGAAGGAGATCCGCTCCGAATACGTCCTCTCGGTGACCGGGACAGTTGCGCCGCGCCCGGAAGGGATGATCAAGAGAACCATGCCCACCGGAGCGATCGAAGTGAGGGCGTCGGAGCTCACGATCCTCAACAAGGCCGACACGCCTCCCTTCCCGGTCGCGGACGAGATCGACGTCTCCGAGGAACTGCGGCTCCGGTACAGGTACATCGACCTTCGACGTTCGGCGCTTCAGCGGAGTCTCCTCACTCGCCACCGGATGTATCAGATCGTGCGGAAGTATTTCGATGAGCTCAACTTCGTTGAAGTCGAAACGCCGATGCTGATGAAAAGCACGCCGGAAGGGGCGCGTGACTACCTCGTTCCGAGCCGCGTCCATCCCGGGAAGTTCTTCGCCCTCCCCCAGTCTCCGCAGACTTACAAGCAGATCCTCATGGTCTCGGGACTCGATCGCTACTTTCAGATCGTGAAATGCTTCCGCGACGAGGATCCTCGGGCCGACCGCCAGCCCGAGTTCACGCAGATCGACGTCGAGATGTCGTTCATCGACGAGAGCGACATCATGAGCGTCGTGGAAGGACTCGTGGTTCGCCTTCTCAAAGAGATCAACGGGGTCGACCTCCCGGCCCCGTTCCGTCGTCTCACGTATGACGAGGCGGTCCGGTCGTACGGCTCGGACAAACCGGACCTCCGCTTCGGCATGCCGATCGTGGATGTGACGTCGCCCCTTGCCGGGAAAGGCTTCAAGGTCTTCGACGAAGCGGTCGCACGAGGTGGTGTCGTTGCAGGCATCGCGATTCCGGGAGCCGCGACTTTCAGTCGCAAGCAGCTTGACGGGATCACGGAGACGGCGAAGAAGCTCGGCGCCAGCGGACTCGCCTACGTGAAGGTTCATGAAGGTGCGATTGAATCGCCGATCGAGAAATTTGTCGGCGCAGAAACGCTCCATGCCGTTGTGCACGCGATGAACGCCGAGGACGGTTCGGTGTGCGCTTTGATGGCGGACGTCCCGCAGAAGACATTCTCCGTCCTCGGCGACCTGCGGCTTGAGCTTGCGAAACGGCTCAACCTGATTCCTGAGAACTCGTTTGCCGTCGAATGGGTGACGGGGTTCCCGCTCCTCGAGTACAGCGAGGAGGAGAAGCGCTACGTCGCGATGCACCACCCCTTTACATCCCCCCGGCCTGAGGACGTCCCGAAGCTCCGGACCGATCCCGCCAGCGTTCGTGCCAGGGCGTATGACCTTGTCCTTAACGGAAACGAGATTGCCGGGGGAAGCATCCGGATCCACACGCCTGAGCTTCAGTCCGATATCTTCCGGCTCCTCGGCATCGGCGAAGCGGAGGCGCGGTCGAAGTTCGGCTTCCTCCTCGATGCGTTCAAGTACGGCGCTCCGCCGCACGGCGGCATCGCCTTGGGCTTTGACCGGCTTGTCATGATCCTCACCGGAGCGAAGTCAATTCGCGATGTCATTGCTTTCCCAAAGACTGGAAGCGCGATGTCGCTCATGGACGACTCACCCTCCGAGGTGAGCCCTACGCAGCTTGAGGAGCTCCACATACGGATCACCGAATGAGATGAAAGAGACGATTCGCATCGCATCAGGCCAGGGGTTCTGGGGCGACCTTCCTGAAGCACCTTTTCAGCAGGTGACGAAGGGTCCGGTCGACTACCTCGTGATGGACTACCTCGCCGAGGTCACGATGTCGATCCTTCAGAAGCAAAAGCGCCGCGACCCGTCCATGGGCTATGCGAAGGACCTCGTCCCGCTCATGGAGCGGATCCTCCCGATCATCGTCGAGAAGAAGATCGGTGTTATCACAAACGGCGGAGGAGTGAACCCGGCTTCCTGCCGGGATGCCATTTTCAAGGTCGCGAAGAAACTCGGGATCAAGGAGATCGCCATCGGACTTGTTATGGGAGATGATATCCTTGAACGGCTCGACGGTTTCATCGCGGGCGGGATCCCCTTCGCGAACATGGAGACCGGCGAACCGGTCGCGTCGGTCCGTCCAAACCTGATGAGCGCGAACGTCTACTTCGGCGCTGCGCCGATCGCCGAGGCGCTCCGACAGGGGGCACAGATCGTTATCACCGGCAGGACGACCGACACCGGACTCACACTCGCACCCATGATGTTCGAGTTCAACTGGAGCGAGACCGATTGGGACAAGCTTGCGGCCGGAACCGTCGCCGGACACATTCTGGAGTGCGGTGCGCAGTCGACCGGCGGGAACTTCTCGGGGGACTGGGAAAGCGTCCCAGACCTCGCCCATGTCGGCTTCCCCATCGCGGAGGCCTACCCGCACGGCGACATCGTCATCACGAAGCACGAGAACACGGGCGGAGTCGTGAGCGAGGCGACGGTGAAGGAACAGCTCCTCTATGAAATCGGCGATCCGCGAAGCTACATCACGCCGGATGTCGTCGCGGACTTCACAACGATCCGCCTTGAACAATCCGGGAAAGACAGGGTCCGCGTCTTCGGCGTCAAGGGAAGGCAGGCTCCCGAGTCGTATAAGGTTTCAATGTCGCACCTCGATGGATACACGGCCTTCGGCACTCTTACATATGCCTGGCCCGATGCCATGAAGAAGGCTCGCAAGGCGGACGAGATCCTGCGCACGCGCCTCGCAGACCTCGCGCTCCAGTTCGACGAAATCCGCTCGGAGTTCCTTGGCTACAACTCATGTCACGGGCCGCTCTCGGAGCCCGTTGAGCCGTCGAACGAGGTGGTCTTGAGGATCGGCGTGCGCAGCCGCGACCGCGACGCGGTCGAGCGGTTCGGCAGAGAGATTGCACCTCTCATCCTCACGGGGCCTCCCGCGGTGACAGGCTTCGCCGGCGGCAGGCCAAGGCCAAGCGAGGTGATCGCCTACTGGCCAGCGCTCATGCCGCGATCAATGGTAACGCCTCAGGTCCATGTGAAGAGACTACAATGAGAGTCCGGCTTCTTGATATCGCTCATGCCCGGTCAGGCGACAAGGGGGACACCGCGAACATCGGACTCATTGCGCGGAAACCGGAATACTACCCGCTCCTCTTGAGGCATGTCACCGCGGAGCGAGTCAAGGAACATTTTCGGGGGATCTGCGAGGGGACGGTCGAGCGGTACGAGCTTGAGAACTTAAGCGCGCTGAACTTTCTTCTCCATGAGAGTCTCGGCGGCGGGGGGACGAAGACCCTCCGGAACGATGCGCAGGGAAAGACACTGAGCAGCGCACTCCTGCGGATGGTCATTGATGTGGATGAGATTCGGAGATAAGGGATGTTTGAAGAGTTCGCAGAACGGGTCGGAGTGCTGAAGAAACGTGTCGATGCGCTGCAGGGGTATCTCGACCTCGAGACGAAGCGGAATGAGACCGCGGAGCTCCAACAGAGAACCCAGGCCCCGAGCTTCTGGAACGACCAGCTCATCGCACAAAAAGTGATGCGGGAGATCAATCTCCGCAAGACCTGGATCGATGCGTGGGAGAATGTCCGGAAGCTTGTCGATGACGCCACCACCTTGATCGAGATTGCCGAAGAGTCGAGCGATGAATCGATGCGGCGCGAGCTCGAGGCCGAAGTGTCGAAAGCCGCAACGGCTCTGGAGGACCTTGAGTTCAGGAACATGCTGAGCGGCCGGGACGACGAGAAGAACGCGATTCTCACCATACATGCCGGGGCAGGGGGGACTGAGGCCCAGGATTGGGCGGAGATGCTCATGCGTATGTACCTCCGCTGGTGCGAACGGCACGGACTCCAGACGAGCCTCGCCGACCTGCAGGAAGGTGAAGGGGCCGGCATTAAGAGCGCGGCTATTGAAATCATCGGCGCCTATGCGTTCGGCTACCTGAAGGCGGAGATCGGGGTTCACCGGCTTGTCCGAATCTCGCCGTTCGACTCCAATGCGCGGCGGCACACATCGTTCGCCTCGGTGTTCGTCTACCCCGAGATTGAGGATGACGTCGAGATAGAAATCGACCCCTCGGACCTGAAGCTCGACACGTTCCGCTCGGGCGGCAAAGGGGGACAGAACGTGAACAAGGTCGAGACCGCAGTCCGGATCACGCACATCCCCACCGGCATCATCGTCGCGTGCCAGCAGGAACGCTCGCAGTTCCAGAACCGCGAGCGCGCCACGAAGATGCTCCGGTCACGCCTCTACCAGTTGAGGCGTGAGGAAGAGGAGGTCCGTCTTGCCGTAATCGAGGGGACGAAGAAGAAGATCGAGTGGGGAAGCCAGATCCGTTCGTACGTGTTCCATCCGTACAACATGGTGAAGGACCACCGGACGGGGGTCGAGACGAGCGACACGCGCGGCGTGATGGACGGCGATCTCGACCGGTTCATCCGGGCGTATCTCATGGAATTCAGCTCGAAGCCTACACTTCACTGATCGGAGAGGAACCCAGTGCACGGTTCATTCCTCGTGCTCCTCGGCGCAAGGGGGATCGCGCTTGTGAAGCACGAGTTTGCCGAGCGCCATTCACACACATTTGCCGGTGCGGTCATTGCACTCACCGGCGTGTTTATTCTCTTCACCGGCATCTGACACCCCGCCCATGTCCTACGTCCTCTTTGTCGTCCGCAAGCACCTGCGTTCAAGACGCCGGGGCGGGTTCCTCTCTCTCATCAGCTTCTTTGCCATTCTCGGCGTTGCGATTGGTACCGCGGCTCTCATCATCACTCTCTCCATCCTCGGCGGATTCGAAAACGAGATCAAGACAAAGGTGATCGGCTTCACGTCGCATGTACAGATCGTCGGCTTCGAGAGCGAGCCGCTGAAGTCGTACCGGGCGGCGGTTGACGAGCTTCGGCGGTCGATCCCCGGGATCACATCGATCACGCCGTTCGTGGAGCGCGAGGGGATGGTGAAGTCGCGTGAGAATATCGAAGGGGTGCGCGTGAAGGGGGTCCCGGCGAACAGCTCCGAGACGTTTCTGAAGAAATACCTTGTGCAGGGGGGGCTCGACTTGGGCCCGCTCGGCGGTGGATTGCATCCCGTCGTCCTCGGCACGCGCCTCGCGCGGAAGCTCTTGGTCGGTGTCGGCGACACGGTGCTCATCTTCGGCATCTCGGACCAGCGCGGCGCGACGCTCACACCGCGCATCCTCCGGTTCAGGGTCACGGGACTCTATGAAACCGGGATGTCCGAATACGACGACACTGATGTGTACGCGTCGATGGCCGCGGCGCAGCAGCTCTTCAGCCTCGGCGATGCCGCTACCGGCATCGATATCATGCTCAGCGATGTGACGCAAGCCTCTGCGGTCGCACAGCGAATCCAGAACCTTCTCGGCTGGCCGTACTACGCGCGCACGGTCTTCCAGCTCTACCGAAACCTCTTCGCATGGATCGGACTCCAGAAGCAGCTCGTTCCGATCATCCTCGCGATCATCATGATTGTGGCCACCGTCAACATCATCGGGACGCTCCTCATGATCGTGCTCGAGAAGAGGAGGGAGATCGGCGTCCTCCGCGCCGTCGGCTCAACCAGGGGCGGCATCTCGGCGATCTTCCTCTCCGAGGGGTTCATCCTCGGCCTCATGGGGACCATTATCGGCGACCTCCTCGGGTACGGTCTCTGCGCGCTTGAAGCGACCTATCACCTTTTCCATCTTCCGTCGCAGATCTACTTCATGAGCTCCGTGCCGATCCTCCTCGCGTGGCAGAACTTCGCCATGGTCTCGGCGCTCGCGCTTTCGCTGTCCCTTCTCACATCGCTCCTCCCCGCGCGTCTTGCCGCGCGCGTTGACCCTGTCAGGGCGATCAGGTTCGGCTGACATGGGATACCGCTCCCTCATAGCGAAACGATACCTTCTTACCGCGCGCACGGCCCGGCTGGTGACAATCATCACCGGGATTTCGGTCATCGGGATTGCCATCGGCGTCGCGGCGCTCACGGTCGTCCTTTCCGTCTTCAACGGCTTCAATGGCCTCGTGACGTCCATCCTCGTCGGCTTCGACCCGCACATTCGGATCGAGGCGGCAGGGAGGGAGGGAATACCGGACTACCACGAGATCTCCTTGCTCCTCGCGAGCGACCTGCGAGTCGCGGCATTCTCTCCATACGTCTCCGGGAAGGGGATGGCGTTCACCACCACCTCACGGCGCGTCATTCTCACCAAGGGGATCGATGCATCGAAGATCGGGGGGGTGTCCGGCCTCAAGGAGAAGATCGTTCTCGGCGAGATGTGGGGCGACAGTACATCCTCAAGTGTCGTCATCGGACTTGCACTCGCAGACCGGCTTGGGGTCGTGGTCGGCGACTCGATTACGTTGGTCAGCCCCCAGGGAGCGGAGATGGCGGCGCTCGGTCTGGGACAGCCGATTCTCCGCAGGCTTCGCGTCACGGGTATCTACGAATCGAACAACCGCGACTACGATATCTACTGCGCTTTCGTCCCTCTCGCTGTGGGTGAGCGGCTGTTCCAGACCGGCTACAGCGGCGTCGAGATCCGTCTGACGGACATCCAGGAGTCGGAAGCCGTCAAGCAGACGTTGGAACGGCATCTCGGCCCTTCGGCGGCGGTGATGACGTGGTACGACCTCCATCGCGATCTCTATTCGGTGATGGAGATCGAGCGCTGGGTCGCCTACATTATCCTGCTCATCATTATTTTCGTTGCGTCGTTTAACCTCGTCGGATCGCTCACGATGTCGGTGATCGAGAAGCGAAGAGATATCGGCGCGCTCCGTGCGATGGGAGCGACGGGGGGTGATATCGTGAGGATCTACCTCCTCGAGGGCCTCTTTGTCGGTCTCATCGGAACCGCAGCCGGGGCGCTGCTCGGGTATGCGATCGTGTGGGCCCAAGCCACGTTCCACCTCGTGCCTCTGGACCCCACGGTCTACATCATTTCCGCCATACCGGTGGAGGTCCACCCCGTGGACCTTATCGTGGTGGGGATCGGCGCGATCCTCATCAGCACCGGTTCCGCACTCTATCCCGCTCTCCGAGCCTCGCGGCTCATGCCGGCCGAAGCCGTGCGCTGGGAGTAGGCGGGGATAACTGAAAGCCCTTGCACAATGGCCCAGAAGTTCCTGAGAGTTGAACGACTAACAAAGCATTTCCCGCTCAACGGTGGCGCCGAGCTCCGCATCCTCAAAGGGATCGACCTCGAGGTGACGGCGGGCGAGAGCCTGGCAATCCTCGGCGCCTCGGGGGCAGGGAAGAGCACGCTACTTCACATCCTCGGAACGCTCGACCGCCCGACCAGCGGACGCCTCCTCTATGAAGGGGTTGACGTGTTCGAGTGGGACGACCGCCGGCTGGCGAAGTTCCGCCGCGACGTGATCGGGTTCGTTTTCCAGTTTCATCATCTTCTCCCCGAGTTCACAGCTCTTGAGAACATCGCGATTCCCGCCATGATCGCGGGCAAGTCGTGGGCGGAAAGCAGCCGGGCAGCGACGAGCCTCCTCCGGGATATGAACCTGCAGGACCGCGCCGGCCACCGCCCGTCTGAGCTTTCGGGGGGTGAACAGCAGCGTGTCGCGGTGGCTCGCGCTCTCGTGAATGATCCGAAGATTCTTCTTGCGGATGAGCCCTCGGGGAACCTCGATAGCGAGAACGCCCGTCAGCTTCATGAGCTCCTCGGCAGTCTCAATCGGCAAGGAGGGGTCACACTTGTTATCGTGACGCACAACGAGAATCTGGCGGGGAGCGCCGGGAGGGTCCTGAAGATTGTGGATGGGCTAATTGCGGAGAGACGGCCCCCCAGAGAGGGCTGAAAATCGGGGTGCAGCACGATCGGGACTTGATTCTCACCGAAAAAGTTGTTAATTATGTAGAGTGCGTGATAGAACCTTCCACTGAGGGGCTCAATGGCGAAGCCGGTTCGGCGTGGCAGACGGCAGGTCTCCAAGCAGGTTGTTAAATCGCGGAGGGAGGCGGTTCTTCCCCTCGCAAGGGAAAACTACTGGATTGTACTTATGGGGATTGCTGTCATCCTGCTCGGCTTCGTTGCTCTTGCGCAGGATGGGGTTGAAGGGACCATGCCGCTGGTCGTTGCCCCAATTCTTCTCTTTCTCGGATATCTCGTGATTGTTCCGATCGGCCTAATGTACCGGAAGAAAACGAAGCAGGAGGACTCCCGCCAGACTGCTGAGACAGCTCATCACTGAACAGTTGGTACGGCGCGGTCCGGGGAGTGCGCGGGACTTGATAAAACAACTTAGCTTTCGTATAATAAAGAGAGCTCCGCGACAATCCATCGTTTGGTCATATCACACATCTAACAGGAGGGTCCAAATGCGACAAGGCATAAGATTCGGTTCGCTGGCGGCATCTCTTGTCATCTTCGCATCGCTTGTGGTGCTGCCAGGTTGCACTCGTCACCCAAGCGAGGAGGAGATGACGCAGCTGAACTCATTGAAGGCTGAAGTGACGTCGCTCCAGAATCAGATTTCCAGCAAGCAGCAGGAGAAGGCGTCCCTCCAGTCGCAGATCTCTGACAAAGACAGCAAGCTCCAGCAGTGCGCAACGGACAAGGAACTTGTCCAGCAGCGACTCCAGAACTGGAAATGACACACTAACCAAAAGGAGTTGAGAACAATGAAGCTCTCGAAAGTATGTACCGTTCTCGTTGCTGCTTCGGTGTTCTTCGCGCTGAATGCTGGTGTCGCACTTGCGCAGGAAGAGATGACGAAGGACCAGTGGCAGCAACAGATGACCGAGTTCACTGCGAAGCGGAATGACCTGAAGAAACAGCTTCAGCAGTTGACCAAGGAGGTCGAGGACCTCCAGACCCAGCTTTCACAAAAGGATGCCGACTTGAAGAAGTGCCAGGACGAGATCCTTGCGCTCGTCGGGGCGACGCAGGTAGACGTTGACGCGTTTGGGAAGCGGGTCGACGCTCTCGAGGCCAAGGTGAATGACCTTTCCCGTCTTTCGAACGAGGAACTCCTCGCTCGGAAAGCTGAGATTGACGAGGCCCAGAACGAACTCAATGAGCTCCTGAAGAGCAAGATCAGCGTCCTCCCGATGTTCTATGACAGGCTGCAGGGCATCCAGCCGAAGATCGATGCCCTCCGGAAGACCCTTGCCTCGATGGAGAAGTTCTACACGGTCGGCACATGGGCCAGGAACCGGGATTGCCTCTGGAACATCTCGAAGAAGAAAGACATCTACGACAACCCGTTCATGTGGCCGAAGATCTGGCAGGGGAACCGCGAGCTCATCAAGGATCCGGACATCATCCGTCCGGGATGGAAGCTCCGCATCGAGCAGCCGGGTCCATTGACCGCTGACGAGAAGAAGGCGGAGGGCAAGTACTGGAGGAAGAAGCACGCCGAGATGCAGAAGGCGGAGAAGCCCGCCGCCGAAAAGCCGGCGATGCAGTAGTCCTGCCGCGTCGCGTGAGTTTTCTTCCTGTGTCTCCCGAGGTACGCCCGGGGAGAGGGAGAAGCGCGAAGGACAGTATGTCGGCAGTGAATGATGAGAGCCCATGTTCCGCGGCGGAGGCCGCGGAAGGCGGGCTCTTTTTGTTAGGGAGGAGGAAGATTGGAGAAACGTCTTCAACTCGGCGCCGTCGATACTGTGGCGCTCCTCGGTGTGAACGATGCGCATCTTCAAATCATTGAGGACCGGTTCGACGCCTCGATCGTCGTCCGAGGCGATACCGTGACCGTGCGGGGCGAACCCGAGGAGGTAGAGCACGTCGAGCGAGCGTTCCGCGAGCTCATGTACATCCTCAACAAGAATGGCTCCCTCTCGGCGGGGGACGTCGGCATGGTTCTCGACCTCGTTGCGCTTGACCGGCTTGACAGCGACCGGCGGGCCGGCGAAGGTGGGCCTGGCGAGATGAACAATGTTGTTCTCTTCACAAAGAACAACGTGATCCGCGCCCGGACGCCTGGACAGAAGGAGTACGTGCGAAACGCGACGGAGAACGATCTCACGTTCTGCATAGGTCCGGCGGGCACGGGGAAAACCTATCTCGCTGTCGCTCTTGCGATCGCCAGCCTCAAGGGCCACCAGGCAAGCAAGATCGTCATCACCCGCCCGGCGGTCGAAGCGGGGGAGAGCCTCGGTTACCTCCCCGGCGACATGAAGGAGAAGGTGGAGCCATATCTCCGCCCCCTCTATGATGCGCTCGAAGACATGCTCCCTTCCGACAAGCTGAAGTCCCTTCTCGAGCGACGGTCCATTGAGGTGATCCCCCTCGCGTACATGCGCGGCCGCACACTCAACAACGCGTTTGTCATCCTCGACGAAGGGCAGAACGCGACGAGCATGCAGATGAAGATGTTCCTCACGCGGCTCGGTGTGAACTCGAAGGCCATTGTCACCGGGGACATCACCCAGATTGACCTACCGCTGAAGACGATATCAGGGCTCGTCCAGATTCAGGAGATCCTCCGGGGAGTCGACGGCGTCGCCTTTGCCTATCTCGACAGGAACGACGTGGTCCGACACCGCCTCGTCAAAGACATCATCGACGCGTACGAGAAGT
>PEWR01000033.1:0-431 GCA_002779395.1 Ignavibacteriales bacterium CG07_land_8_20_14_0_80_59_12 | reverse complement strand
CCGCACGCCACATCGACAGTGACCTCCGCATCAATCCCCAGCTCGTCCGCGATGTCCTCGTCCGCTTCATCAAGGCCGAGGTCACAAGGACCGGGCTGTTGCGTACCGTCATCGGACTCTCCGGCGGTGTCGACTCCGCACTTACCGCCTATCTCGCCGTGGAAGCGCTCGGGAAAGAGAGTGTCCACGGTGTCCTTCTCCCTTACAGGACGAGCAGCGCCGACAGCCGCAGCGATGCGCTCTCGGTCGTCGCCGACCTCGGCATCTCACACGAAACCGTTGACATCACGCCAATGGCCGATCCGTACCTGGGTGATGACAACTCGCTCGGGGATATCCGGCGGGGGAACGTGCTTGCACGCCTGCGGATGATCATTCTCTACGACGTCTCGGCGCGGGGAAAGGCGCTCGTTCTCGGGACGAGCAACAAA
>PEWR01000121.1:2013-10081 GCA_002779395.1 Ignavibacteriales bacterium CG07_land_8_20_14_0_80_59_12 | reverse complement strand
TCACTTCCATGATCGCTGATGTCGAGATGGATGAAACAATGTGTCCTTCTGCTCCTAGAAAATACACAAAAAACCCTTTAGTGCGTAACATCAGTGAGTAATGTAGTGAAGGCCGAAGAGATTTGCCACTTTTCATTTCTCTGAGCGTTTCCATATATTGGGACAAGTTCTTCTTGTGCTTGCAAAGGTTGCGCGTGAATCTACTGCAGCAGGACCTCAATCAAGGGGAAGGATTCCTCAGGCCGGGGGGTCAGGGAGATGCATTTATCCGGCAGCGAACCCGGCATTTCCGGCTGGACCATCCCGCGGTCACCCTGCTCCTTTTCTGCACCACTTTCTTCACGACCACGGTCGCGGGCG
Organism: Ignavibacteriales bacterium CG07_land_8_20_14_0_80_59_12; assembly: GCA_002779395.1. Lineage (GTDB taxonomy): Bacteria > Bacteroidota > Ignavibacteria > 0-14-0-80-59-12 > 0-14-0-80-59-12 > 0-14-0-80-59-12. The sequence goes on along the minus strand of PEWR01000121.1, from coordinate 9,721 downwards.
TCCAGTGGTTGAACCAGAATCCGTTCGACCTCTCCAACTTCGCCCTCGGGCTCCCCTACTCCGTTTCGCTCCTTTTCGTTCTCGCAAGCCATGAGTTCGGGCACTACTTCGCGTCGATGTACCACGGCGTGAAGGCGACCCTCCCCTTTTTCATCCCCTTCCCGGTCACCGAAGGGTTCCTTAATTTCGGGACGCTTGGTGCGGTAATCCGGACAAAGTCCCCGGTGCCTTCACGCCGCGCGATGTTCGACATCGGAGTGACCGGTCCGATCGCGGGATTTGTCGCGAGCCTGCTGGTCCTCTCCGTCGGATTTCTCACGGTCCCTGACATCTCGTACCTCTACCACATTCACCCCGAGTACAGGTCGATGCCGGCGCTCCCCCCTGACGGACTCACGTTCGGGGGGACAATTCTCTACAACAGTCTCGAGTATCTCTTCAGGCCGTTCGTGCACGGGTTCATCCCGCCCATGAACGAGATATACCATTACCCATTCCTCTGCGTCGGCTGGTTCGGGCTGTTTGTGACCGCTATGAACCTCCTCCCGGTGGGACAGCTCGACGGCGGACATATCATCTACGGGATGTTCGGCGGCCGGCACAGGGTCGTCGCACGCATCGCACTCGGACTCATCATCGCGATGGGGTTGCTCGGCTTCCTCCCACTTATCGGTCTTAAGGCGTACGGCTGGACAGGATGGCTCTTCTGGGCTCTCATACTCCTTTTCATCGTCAAGATCGACCACCCTCCGATCGACGACCCGGTCGACCTCGGTCCGGGCCGCATGGCGGTCGGGTGGGCGGCGATTGTGATCCTCATCCTTTCATTCTCTGTGGCTCCTTTCAGCCTGCCGGTGTAAGATTGCATTTCAAACTCACAAGCGGTATACTGAATTGCGTAATGGAGGAGGCCCGGAAGCCGCGGTTTGCTACTCGGTATCTGAATCAGTTTCGACCACCTTTCTGAGCAGCTGAGCCTCATGGGCTTCCCTCTTCACACTTCGGGGTGTACGCCCCCTCTCCGCTCAACCTGCCGGACACTTCCACTTCTGATCCTCCTTTTCCTGCTCCAGGCGTGCAAGGAATCAACCACTGGTGTCATTGACACCTGGAACGCGGCTCCGAAGTTGCTCTCCTTCTCCGCTTCCCCAGCCCGAATCGACCTTGATTCTCTTGCCCTCCTGCAGGGCGGAACGCCCGACACTCTCAGCACGTCGGTTCTGATCCAGGCTTCGGCCCTCACGGCAGGGACGGGCGACGTCCTCCAGGTCGATCTCGTCCCGGGCGATCAGACGTCAACCATCGCGGGCATCTGGATGACTCCGTCGTCGAACGCCAATGGGACCGAGTCGTTCTCCGGCACTCTCTCGTTCAGCCTCGCCCGGAGCGCGATCGGCTCGTTCTTCGTGCGAGGGACCGTCGTCTCCGCCCTGGGGATCCCGAGCAGCACGGAGCTCCGGAGCATCTCGGTTGTGCGTACCGACCGTCCGCCTGTACTCTCGGATCTCCAGGTGGCCCCGGACACACTGGTGACAGCACCACCGGTCCCCGGCGTTTATGCGCTGCTGCAACTGACGGTCCGGGCTTCCGACCCTGATGGACAACAGGATATTGCCCGCGTGATCTTCTATACGACCAAGCCAGACGGAACGCTCTCCAACAACGGACAACCGTTCATGATGTACGACGACGGCGGAGCAAGCGGCTCGTCGATCGGCGACACCGACGCGGTCGCAGGTGACGGGACCTACACACTCGCGGTGAAGCTCCCGTACGGGACAGCACCAGGACGTTACAAGTTTGAGTTCCAAGCGTTCGACCGAATCGGGGCCGGCAGCAACAAGCTCACACAGTTCATCACGGTGCAGTAGAAAGCGTGCGATCGACAGGAATCATCATCGCGCTTGCCGGCCTCATGGCATTCGGGACCGCACGAGCCGACGCTCAGGGAATTCTCTCTCCTATGCCGTCGAGCAATGGAGTCTACCACAGTGCGACGTCGAAGAGCGAGGTCTGGTTTGGCACATCCAAGGGTGTGGTGCGTACAGCCGGCAGCACCAGCCAGTGGATGCAGTACGGAGGCGACACAGCATTTGCGAACCGCAGCATCTTCGCAATCGCGGCGCTCGGCGACACGGTGTGGGCGTCGACCGGATACGACAAGGAATCGGACGGGCAGTCGACCACGACAGGGAGCGGACTCACCTACACGTTTGACGCTGGTTTGACCTGGCGTCACGTTCCGCAGCCGGTTGATGGCAGGGGCGACTCGATCATTGTCTATGGAGCCAACCGGATCAAGGCGCTGCCGGTCGTGGTCCCTGAGCAAAACGTCATCTACGGTCTCTCTGTTGCACCGCACGCGACATGGATTGCGAGCTGGGCAGGCGGCATACGGAAGTCAACGGACAACGGTGGGACATGGCAGAGAGTTCTTCTCCCCCCTGATACGCTCGACGCGATCTCGCCTGACCAGCAGCTGAACCTCCAACTGAATCCGAGGAATCCTCCCGAGGGGAACAGGAACCATCTCGGGTTCAGCGTGCTTGCGTTGAGCGACAGCATCATCTGGGCAGGGACGGCCGGAGGAGTGAACGTTTCGACCGACGGCGGCTCATCTTGGAGGAAGTTCACGCACCAAAACCAGGTCGGCGGGATTCTCGCTAACTGGGTCACCAAGATCAAGGCACAGAGCATCCCGTCGGGCTGGCGAATCTGGACGACGAACTGGCCGGCCGAGGACCCGGATGAGCGGCGGGGTGTGAGTTGTACAGATGACAACGGACAGACATGGCATCATCTTCTTGAGCGTGTGAAGTGCTATGATTTTGCATTCCGCGACTCGGTCGTCTTTGTCGCAAGTGACGACGGCCCCTACCGCACGAGCGACCTCGGAGCATCGTGGACGAAGACCAACAGGATTGTGGACACCCTGGGCCTGCAGGTCATCACATCGAACAGCGCGTACACCGTCGCCGTCAGCGCCGACACAGTCTGGGTTGGAACCAGTGACGGTATTGCGGCCACCCGTGACGATTCCGTGCAGAAGTTCGGCCTCATCTGGTCCATCGCGAGAGCCGCCCAGCCTGTAGCCGATAGGGCTGCCGCGTACGTCTACCCGAATCCCTTTTCCCCGAGCACGGAAAGCGTGAGAATCCATTACGCCGTCGTCGGTGCCGGTTGGGGAGCGCTTCTCCCGTATCCGACTGTTAGCATCGACATATTCGACTTTGCGATGAACCGGGTCCGCACACTCCTCAGCGGAGCGTCGCGCCCCCCTCTCGGACAGATGGATGAGCTATGGGACGGGCGCGATGACGGCGGCAGCATCGTCCCGAACGGAGTTTACTTCGTCCGTATCCGAATCAACGACGACGACCCTCTCTGGGCAAAAGCACTCGTGATTCGTTAGACCATTGACAGATATGCTTCCTTGGCACATATCCCGGCTTCTCATCTCGGCTGTCCTCATTCACGCCGCGTTGTTCAGCCAGTCGACCGCTCCTGGATCGTTCGTGACGATCGGGTACGGAGCGCGCGCTATCGGTATGGGGAATGCCCTCACCTCCCTCGGCGGCAAGCGGGCGAACAGTGCGTACAATCCCGCCCTTGCGGCCACGGCAGTTGAGCGTGACGTCTCGCTCTCCGCCGGCATCCTGTCGCTGGACAGGTCACTCGACTGGGTGTCGTTTACGCAGCCGCTCAAACCGACGGCAGGGCTTACCCTCGGCATCCTCCACGCAGGTGTCTCGAACATCGACGGGCGCGACGCCGACGGCGTGCACACTGAGGACTACTCGACATCTGAGAACCAGTTTTCCTTCACCTTCGCAAACCGCTTCTCAGACCGGCTCGCTCTCGGCCTGACGCTCAAGTTGTACTACGTCAAGCTCTTTCAGGACCTCAGCTCGACGACCGCCGGGTTTGACCTCGGTGCAACGTACGCGGTGAACGGTGACCTGACGGTCGGGGTCGCCATTCTTGACATCAATTCGAAGTACAAATGGGACTCTTCGAAGCTCTACGGATCCTCCGGCGCGTCGACGATCGACAAGCTTGCCACGCGCACCAGGATCGGTGCTTCGTACTGTTTGCCGAATGGCATCGGGCGTGCCGCGGCGGATGTCGAATACGCAAGCACAGGGCGGACGGTGCTCCGTGTCGGGAGCGAGATCTCTGTCGCCGACGGCATCAGTGTGCGGTGCGGTATCGACCGGGTCTCGCTCCGTGAGAAAATGCTGGCGATCCCATCTCTGGGATTCGGCGTTGAGCCCTCGATCGCTTCACTTCTTGTGGCCGTTGATTATGCGTTTGTTTTTGAACCCTATAGTTCCGGGAACATGCATGTTATCACCCTTTCAGTTCGGCCGTGACGTGCGGCGCAAGGCGGCGCGGCTCGGTACAGCCGCGCTCGTGAGCTTCGTCTGTCAGTCGTCTGTCTTCTCCCAGTCGGCGGGATTCTCGTTCCTGAAGTCGTCGCCTTCACCGTCGCTCAACGCCACCGCCTCGTCGAACCTTGTCGACGCCTCCGATCCTTTTTCCGTGTGGGCCAATCCTGCCGCATCCGCACGGGGGCGGAAAATCCAGGTGGCATTCTCGTATCGCCGCTGGGTCGAAGGAATGAACAGCGGGTTTCTTGGAGCGGGGTTCGGCATTGGCGGGTGGCGCGTCGCAACGGTCTTTGCAGCCAGCTCCGTGACGGATATCCCCATCCGGCCGCTCCCCGGGGATCCGGTTGGCACATTCGACCAGCATGACATGGCGTTGACCGTGGCCGCGTCGAGGCAGTTCTCGGAACGTCTCTCGCTTGGGGTCGGTCTCACAGGCCTCTATGAGCAGATCTATGTCGATGACGTCACGCTCCTGACGGGAAGCATCGGCGGCGTTTACTCGCTCCCTTCCGCCGGGATCGACATCGCCGCCTCCGTGACTCACCTCGGGAAGGGAACGTCCTTCAACAGCGAGACAACGAAGCCGCCTACGACCGTTGCCATCGGATTGGCCCGTGGTTTTGATCTGCCGCAGCTCTCGGGGAGTGCGGCTCTTTCCGCGAGCATCGTGAAATCCGTGGGGGAGGACGCCGTCCACGTCCGCGGAGGCGGCAGCCTGGACTTTGCCGGTGCCGTGACGGTACGCGCCGGATATGAGAGCGGCTATGACTCGAGGGGCCTCACGTTCGGCCTCGGCCTCAGGTACCGCGCGCTTCGGTTGGATTATGCCTTTGTACCCTTCCGCGACGGCATCGGCGATATGAATTGGTTTGGCGTCCAGCTCTCCTTCTCGACCTCTGATGAGGAATGACACACGCCTCAATTCTCTTCCTTGGTGAACCGGCAGTCGACTCGCGCACGACACGGTTTGCCTCGTCTCTCCGCGCGGCCGGCTACGATGTCAACGTTCTTGGGGCCGCCCCCACGGGGCAGACAGTCGACGCGCGTGCGGGAGTCGATCACGTCAGCCTGCGGTTCAAAGCCGGGCCGCTCCGGTTCGCTGAATACTTCCTCCGCTCCCTCCTTCACCTTCTCTTCCGCGCACGCATTCATCTTGTGATCGCCGAGGACCTCTACTCTCTTCCGGCAGCTTACCTCATCGCAAAGACTCATCGTGCATTTCTTGTGTTCGATTCACGAGAGCTTTACAGCGACATTGCATCACTCGTCGCGCGTCCACGGGTCCAGAAGATATGGTCGCGTATCCAGCGGCTCCTTGCCCCGCGATGCGACCTCGTGCTTGCGGTCAACGACTCCATTGCGGCCATCCTCAGATCGACCCTTACACAGTGTGTCGCGGTCGTCAGAAACGTCCCGAATCTTCCCGCGGAAGCGGGCGTCACGGACGGTGCGGGTCACGGCGGCGTTCAACCGCGCCTGCGCGAGCGCCTTGGGATTGGACCCGAAGTCCCTATCCTTCTCTATCAGGGGGGACTCCAGAATGGACGGGGCATCTTCATTACGCTTGATTTGCTCGCGCGGGTTCAGGAGGCTGTCCTTGTCTACATGGGAGCAGGCCCCTTGAAGGATGCTCTCGTCGACGAGATCAAACTGCGTCGTCTTGAAAGACGGGCCTTCGTCATCGACGCTGTCCCCGTGGAGAAGATCCTCACGATGACCACCGAAGCGACACTCGGCATGTCGCTCATCGAGAACCGGGGCCGCAGCTACTTTCTCTCTTTGCCGAACAAGGTGTTCGAGTACATTGCCGCCGAGGTACCGGTGGTCGCGAGTAATTTCCCGGAGATGCGAGACCTCATCGAGCAGTACGGTGTCGGCGTTGCCGTGGACCCTGAGGACGTCGCTGCGGCAGCGCTGATCGTCCGCGACTTGCTCGCGGCACCCGAGCGGATGCAGGAAATGCGGGAGCACTGCCGTGCGGCGGCGCAAGAGTTGAACTGGCAAAAGGAGTCGCGGCGCTTCATCGGCGCCGTCGAGGAGCTGCTGCGGTCTCGACGGGGGAGTTCCGTTCCAGCCCGAGGGTGAGACAGGCATGACGCCTGCGCGGACACATGGAGATTCATCGATGTCGCGATCTGAGGGGCGATGGCCTATCGTCTGGGTCCTTCTCGTCGTTGCGTTGCTGCGCTTCGTGAATCTGGGCTTTTCTGATCTTCAGCCGTGGGATGAGTCTCTCTACGCACTTCGCGCGGAAACGGTGACGAAGTTCGGAGATTGGGTTGACCAGTCGCCTCATGCGGTCGGCGGCCTCTACTCGTCCCTCCATCCTCCCCTTTATGTCTGGCTTACCTCAGTGGTGTACCTTGTAGACGGCGCCAGTGAGTTCTCTGCGCGCATTGTCTCCGCCCTCGCAGGCGCTCTTCTGGTCATTGTCTCGTTCTTCATGGCGCGGGATCTTTACGGCCGCCGCGCCGGAATCGCGGCAGCGTTGCTCGTGGGTCTCCAGCCTCTTCCGTTCTTCTGGAGCCGGCAGGGGCAATTCGACATGCTCCTCCTCCTTCTCATGGCTGCATCATGCTACGTCTTCATCCTCTTCCTCCGATCTCGGAAGTCTTCGCTTGCTGTCGCTGCCGGACTTCTTCTCGGACTGGGACTCATGACAAAGCTTTTCGTCGCGCTCCTGATCCCGATGTGCTGGCTGGCGATCTTCCCGCTGGCGGCTCCTCCGGAAAGAAGAACAATCGTCCGGGGTGCGGCCCTGGCGCTCTTCGTCGCTGCTGCAATTGCCTTGCCGTGGCACCTCGTCATGGCCGAGAGGCACGGAGCGAATGTCCTCACATTCTTCCTGAGCAATGCTTCAATCACCGAACGGACATTTGTCGGTATCGAGGGGAATGTCAAGCCTCTTGGATGGTTCTTCTTCATCAACCAGCTCGCTATCGGCGTGCCCGTTGCTTTCGTGTTCGGCTTCCACCGTGTCGTCAAAGCCGTGGGGGGGGATTCCGGAACGCCTGCTCGGCCGGGACGTCTCCCGGAGCTAGTGCTTGTCGCGTGGCTTGTGGCGTTCTTCCTGGTCTTCACCGTCATGAAGACGAAACTCGCGGTCTACGCACTTCCAATCAGTTTCCCTCTCTGCATTCTTGCCTCGCGAACGCTCTCGGACATTTCAGGCGGGACGCTGCGCCGAGGAGCGTATCGCCTGCTGTTGATCTCCGCTGCTGTCGTTATTCTCTGGGCTTTGCTTCCCGAGCTAAGGGGATCCCTCCGGACGCTCGGTCGGAGTACAGCCCCCGGATCGGATTGGCCGAAAGTCATCG
>PEWR01000121.1:0-1898 GCA_002779395.1 Ignavibacteriales bacterium CG07_land_8_20_14_0_80_59_12 | reverse complement strand
AGCGGCCGTCGGCTCGCGCTTCTGGTATCGACAGGGGGGACGGGATGTTGCACAGTTTCTCGATTCGTCGGGTGCGAGGAAGATCGCCGTGATTGGGAGCGGTGTGAACCCTCAGCTCTCCTTCTATCTCAAGGGGGCCGATCTTGGGTGGAGGGACAGCGTGCAATTTGAGAGGCTCGATCCGTCACAAGATGTCGGGAAAATCGCCGGACGCATCAACACTAAATTGCGTTGGGGCTGGTGGATTGTTCTTGAGAAGGACGAGATATGGAAGGGCCTCTACAGAGGGGAGAACGAAGTGATACCACCCGGCTTTGTGCGGGTCTACTCCACGACGATGTACGCAGTCTACAGCGAGGAGTGATGCCAGTGAGCTGCCACACGGGCCTTGCGCGATGATAGGAAACGAATCGCGCGGCATCGGATCACGAGGGAGCGGCCGGCGGATCCTTGTCGTCCGGCCGGACCGTATCGGAGATGTTGTCCTCTCGACCCCTCTCATTAGGGCCCTCAGGAAGTCATTCCCCGATGCCTACATCGCCGCTCTGCTTCGCACCGCGACACAGGAAGTTCTCTTCAACAATCCCTACCTCGATGAGATTGTTGCGTACGATCCGGATGGAGTGCACTCCGGGCGCAGCGGCTTCTGGAAGATGGTAACCACGCTTCATCGCAGCCGTTTCGATACGGCCCTCCTTCTCCTGCCAAATGAGCGCATCGCATGGATGCTTTTTCTTGCCGGTATTCCCCGGCGCATTGGCGTGGGATACAAGCTATACGAGATGCTCACACTCATGCGGACAGTCTCGCGCCGCAAATACATTCCCTTGAGGCACGAGGCGGACTACTGCCTCGACCTCGGGAGGGCGATAGGTGCACGACCCGATGGATTGGAGACGGAGGTCTTCCTGACCCAGGAGGAGCGCGACACTGCACATCGGTTCCTTCAAGCTCTGGGAGTCCCTTTCGACACGCAGAAAGTCGGTATCCATGCTGGGAGCGGCGGCTCCTCGCCGAACTGGCCGCCGGAGGAGTACGCCGCACTCGCGGCACGGCTTATTGGCTCCGACCCGGGGGTATCGATCGTCCTCACAGGACCAGAATCCGAGAGACGGTTCGCCGCGGCCCTCGAGTCACTTCCAAAGGAGAGGGTATTCCCAGCCTACGTGACACCGCCTCAGCCCATCCGTCGCCTCGCCGGGATCATCTCGCATCTCGACCTGTTTGTGAGCGCCAGCACCGGACCGATGCACATTGCCGCCGGACTCGGTGTGCCGACAGTCTCACTCTTCTGTCCACTCCCCCCCTGTTCCCCGATTCTCTGGGGTCCGCAAGGAAGTGTGAACCGCATCATCACGCCCGACCCGCCGCACTGCCTCACCGCACAGAGCCCCGTCGATCCGAAACAGTGCCGGTTCGAAGGGATTGAAGTCAAGCGGGTTGCTTCTGCAGTAGCAGAGCTTCTCGAGTCACACGCCTGACAGACGTATCATCATCTATCTTGCTTGCGCTTCGCTGTTGTCCGGGGTTGGCGTAGTTTGCTTCTTGTAGATTCAGGGAGAACAGTGTCTTCTACTTTGTCATTGAGTAGCCCGTGTGTCCGGACCCTTCACGTTCGATGAGCGGCGCGAGGCATACTCTCCTACACACCCGACTATACGGTCTAGATCGATCATCTGGATGCACTCGAGGTTATAGGGACACTCCTTCTTCCAGCATGGTGCGCAGAAAAGACCGGCAGTGTACAGCTTCTCCCCCCTGTCGTAAAGATCGATCTCCGTCCAGCATGACAATCCAAACCAGGCGATCACAAATTTCTTGAGTGCGATCGCCAAGTGCATTCCGAATGAATCGCCGGTGATGACGACATCCGCAGGCGTTCTTGATCCTGAACGGTG
>PEWR01000117.1:8848-9871 GCA_002779395.1 Ignavibacteriales bacterium CG07_land_8_20_14_0_80_59_12 | reverse complement strand
ACGAACGTGGCTGAAGACCTCAGCATGCCTTCCTGAATCGTCGGGCGCACGAAGACCACACCGCTGTCTGCGGATGCAGCAACAAGTGTGCGAGACGCGTTCACGGCAGGAACGAAGCTGATCCTCTGCGGAATCACTCCTGTCGAGTCGCTGATGATCCCACGCTTGTCGAATGCCAGCAATCTTCCAACCGCATTCAGGAAAACCTCGGGGGAGCCGTCGCCTGTGAGGTCTGCGGCGACAGGGACCGCATTCACGTCAAGCGCTCCAATCTTCAGGGGGAAACCGGCAAGCGGCTTCGCGGCGTCGGTCCCGTACTTCACCGTGCAGCTCATCACCGGCCCGCGGTTCGAGAACCCGTTGACAACGATCCCGGCGTTGAGGTAGCCGTAACTGAGGCTGTTAGGGTTGGAGGTCGGCGAGAACTCGTTCTTGTTCACAGGCGATGGGTTCCCGGCGTACCAGTAGTCGATCGCGGTACCGTACTCGCTTCCGAGACCTGCCGACAGCAGATCGTACGACTGTCCGATATCCTGCGACCCATCGGCCTCCATGAGGTTAACGCCGCGGCGATGCGGGTCAGCGTTCACACTGTTCGACGAAGAGTTCGCGTCGATCACATTCTCATCGATGTGCCAGATGAGGATTCCACCGTCGTAGAACGTTCCGTCCTCACCAACGCCGCCCGGGAGACTCCAGTCCAAGTTGTCGACATCGAGCACAACGCCGTATATCTTCCCGACATCGTGCGCGTTAAAACCGGCGGTATCGCGGACGAAATGCCGTGTCTCTGTCTTCCCGTTGAAGAGGAGTGTAAGCGTCACACCATTCCGCCGCGGGTCGCGGCTTCGGTTCTCGACAAGGAAATACTCGCGAGACGAGATCGGCACACGAAGCATCACCGGCGTCTGGCCCGCCTCATGCGCCGGGAGTAAATATGTCTGCGCTGATGAAGAGACGGTCTGCGGCATCTGGAGTCCGAGCCTCACTTTCTCCCAGGCGGACGGCTCCGGCGGGAAGAGA
>PEWR01000117.1:3071-8819 GCA_002779395.1 Ignavibacteriales bacterium CG07_land_8_20_14_0_80_59_12 | reverse complement strand
CATCAGCCCGAACGTTCCGATGCCGGAGGCACCGGTCTTTGTATCGAAGAGATCAGGCAGCCCAAGGAAGCTCCCGATGTTCCCGCAGAGAATCCCGTTCATGCTGAACTGGAGAAGGATCGATCCGCCTATCTCTTCAACGAGCCTGCTCTCTGTCTCCGGCATGATGACCGAGTTCGTGATCCGGTACGAGCCGCGCCGGACAGGGATACCCATGTACGACGAGCTGAACGCTGAGCGGAACGAAGGAAGTCCCATGTAGAGCGACGGGAGGTCGTACGGCGTCGGGTCAAGATCGACCGCGCCGTAGAAGTTCACGTCGTGTCCGGCGCCCGCATGGAAGATGAGGAAGAGGTCGTAGGAGGAGAAATCGATGTCGGGGTAGATCGAGTCGACCTGCGTCCATACGTCCACCGGCAGCCTTGCCAGGTTCTGCAGGTTTGAGCTTGCCACCGGAGGGGCATACGTCCTCATCTGCTTCGCAAGGGTGATGACACGGTCAAGGACGCGGTTCGTGAGCGTGATCTTCCCGTCGGAGACCTTCCGATAGTAGTTCGATGCGAACTGGAGATGCGCCTCGAAGTACGACTGGTCGTGCGGCGGCGGGTCAATAATAGAATCGATCCGGGTCGTCAGGTCGAACCCCCCGTCGCCTGTCGTGCGAGGGTCGTTGTCGCGCTGGAACTCGACCACGGCAGCGAGGACCCGAATCGTCCTCGGCTGCTGCATGGATGTGCCGCCCGCTGCTGCAACCGCTGCGCTGGCTGCGAGCGGATGCGAGAGTTTATAGGCCGGTTGAGTGGAAACGGCGGCGGTAAGAAACAGAATCGCCGCCGCCGTCCTTTGAAACATCCGCCGTCCGTGTGGCGGATGAAACAGGAAGGAGGAAATCCTCACAATTCTCGGCTGCCCCACCCGATGAGAAGCGTGAAGCGAAGCGTATCGGAGAGCGGGTGTTTGTCGTCGGAGAATGTGTAAATGTAGCTGAAGTCAAAACCGTAGATGTCGTACCGGATGCCCGCGCCGAACGTCGCGAACTTCCTGTTGCCGTAGTCGGGATCCTCGTAGAAGAACCCGGCACGGAGGCCAATGAGCTTGTTGTACCAGTACTCAAGCCCGCCGGAGGTGACAAGCGACTTCGCCAGGTTCCCCTCACCCCACGCCTTGAACAACGCCTTCGTAAATGGGTCGGTGCGGACGCTGTCAGCATGGCTCACGAGAAGCTTGTTCACATCGAGGATCGCCGTGAGGGTGTTATACTGGGAGTTGATCACCTTGTAGGAGAGGCCTAACCGGAAGTTGGTCGGAAGGGGATCGGCCTGAGCAGCGTCGATGTATGTGATCTTGGGGCCGAGGTTCGAGAGGTTCACGCCGACACCGAGGTTCCCTCCGAGATCCCATCCGAGTCCGGGGATGATGAGGCGAGTCGGCCTGTAGAGGGCAGCGATGTCGAAGCTCACGCTCGTCCCGATTCCTTTCCCTTGCTCTTCAGCAGTGCCGACCGGCGATAGGGCGCTGTAGATGACGCGGAAGTTCCCGCCGACGCCCAGATCCTCCGTCGCCATGGCCGCGTAGCCGACGGTTGCCGCCACTTCATAGCTCTTGAACGTCCCGAGGTCTTCGTTGTTCTGACCTCTTCGCTCGATCGTACCGAGGTTGAGGAACGTCACGCTTGCCCCGACGGTCGAGCCAATGCTCTCGATGTGGTTCTTGTAGCTCGCGAACTCATAGAAGAGGTCGGAGAGCCCGAGTCCCGGAAGCCAGTTCGTGTGTGTGAGACTCGCTTCCTGTCCCCTCTGGAACGCCAGGCCAGCGGGGTTCCAGAAAATTGCGGATGCGTCATCTGCCAGCCCCCCGCCGGCTTCTCCCACTCCGCTGTTCCTCGAGTTCGGCGAGATGCGGAGGAACGGAACCGCCGACTCGCCTTGCGCAAACCCTTCCGATACGCCCAGCGCGGTGAGCAGAACCATCACAGCGGCGAAAAGAAGCGCCCTTTTCATTGATCTTCCTCCTTACGATGAAGCCCCGCTGTACCGGTTACGCCATGGCACAGCATAGTTAATTTACGACTTCCCCCACGCTTTATCAAACAGCCCTTGGGCCGTCAGTTGTTTCCTGTTGTCCACCCTTTGTTCCATCATCCTTACTTCTAATCCATCCCGTTCGTCTTTTTTCGTGCTGATTCGTGGTTTCATTCTGTCTTGTTTTGTCATCTTACCTTCGCCAGTCTTCCAAGGGCCTCTGTCGTGAGGTTCCCGCCGCTCAACCGCGTGATCACCTTGTACAGGTACACACCGTTGGCGATCTCGCTCCCGTCCTGGTCCCTCCCGTCCCATGGAATCTCAACGAAATGCCCCGTCAAGCCCTCTTCCTGCAGCGTCGCAATCAAACGCCCCGCCACCGTGTAGATCTTCACCGTTACATCAACTGGCGCCGACTGGTTCTGCTGCAGCGTGAACGTTGTCCGGTCCGTGAACGGGTTCGGGTAGTTCACAACATTCATCACATGGAGTTCGCCGCTCGGGGCGACCCTGAACAATACTTCGGCCGTCGTCGAATTGTTGAACACATCCCACGCCCTCACGCTCGCTGTGTGCTCTCCCTCGCTCAGGTTCGAGAGTGGATACTCCACCGTTCCGCGCTGGTAGCTGTTCAGCTCCCCCTTGTAGTAGTTCGAGAGATCGATCCCACGGTCGCTCTGGTCAATCCACACTTGAAGTTGATGACCGATGCCCGCGCTCGAGAGGTTGATACCGTACTGGTCGTAGAGGTCCACGATGAGGCTCGGGTTCTCACCCACCAGATCGCCGCTCCGGAAGTTCCGGTCCCCGAGGTACACTGTCACCCTCGGACCGGTCGTGTCCGTCACGGGCGACGTATCGACGCCGCCGAACGCGATCGAATCCGTGGCGCAGAGTCCGTCCGTCTGGTCGTTCCAGAGGTAGAACGCGATCCGTCCGTTCGCCTTCTCCGCGGAGAGGTCCCGCGGCGTGATGAACTCGCCTGTGAATGCACCCCCCGTCACGCTCACATCACCGCGGAAGAGCGTTCCGCCGAGGACCCTGAACGGGTAGGACCAATCGGGGATGTTGATCGTCTTGAATGCGTCGTGGACAAGGATGGTCCCTGTCCCGTCGAACGACCCGAGGACCGGCGAAGCAGACGACTGCGATCCGTGGATGCTGCCGCGGACTGTCGTTTTCCGTCCGGGGAGAAGTGTCACGACCGAGTCGGGCGCGCGGCCGTTGATGGAATCGATGCGCGCAATGAAGCGGGGAGCCGCCAGCCTCAGACTCGGGTCCCCGAGGAGCTGGAACTTCCGGTCGTTCACACCGATTCGCTGCTGCTTCGTCAGGAAGAGCGCATCGCCGATGCGCGGCATCATCCCCGAAGAATCACGCGTGAACAAATCCGAATAGAATGTGTTGTTGAAAATTTGGTTGTCCGTAGAATAAGCTGCTCGTGTCGTCGTCACAATGCCGATGCCGGCACCGTCTGCTTTCAGCACGAGAAGCTCGCCGCCGCTTTGACTGACGGGGTCGTCGTACCTACCGAAGTCGCATGTCGCGGCGGTGAAGAAGGTGAGCCGGTTCTTGTTCACGAGCTGCGGGATCGTCGTCGTGTTCTCGAAGACGTGCTCATGCGCCCAGACGACCGGATTCCCGTGACCGGTCCAGTTCATTGTCAGTGTGCCGTCGTTGATCTGGTCGATGATCGCCTTGTTCACATCCGGCTTTCGCCTCCCCGAGGCGCCGATCACCGTCGGATACTGGATCTCGTAGATCTTCACCTTCTCGTAGAGGCCGGGCACATGGTTGTCCGCGGCGTCATCCGACGCGGCGGTGTGCTCGGACCTGTCGTCCCCCTCTGTCGTGAGCCCGTCGTCGGCAACGAACGTGAGGCGCGAGCGCCACGGGCCGAACTCCGGTCGTGTCTCGTAGGCGATGATCTTATCGACGACCGCACGCGCGTCATCCGGTGTCTGTGCCGGAAGGCGGCCGATCCCCATGTCGACATACACGTCGCTGCTCACGAGACCGAAGTAGTCGTCGCTCGTATACGAGTTGATCTGGTCAAGCGTAACGGGTGTCTCGTACACAGGGACAAGCGAGTGGCTCTTCCCCGTGATGTTCTTGTAGTCGTAGTCGCCGTCGCCGAAGAGAAGGAGGTACTGCGGTGTGACGGTCCAGGTATCGTGCGCCCGCTTCACGAAGTCACGGATTGCGATCGGGTCCGGCAGTCCACCTCCGAATTCGTCGTAGATGTCCCTGACGCTGACGACAATCGTCTTCAGGCTGTTCGGTGCAAACGACTCGCGGTGCGCCTTGAGGCGGTTCGCTTCGGCGGCGAGGGACGGATGCGTAACGATGATCATCTGCGCGCCGTCCGCGATACCGTGGAGATCCGTGTTCGCCCTCCGCGTGACAGATGCGGGCCTGAGGTATCCCCCCGGTCCCAACGCAAGGTACTCGCGGAGTCCTCCCGATACCGCCGCAGCCTGAAACGTGAAGGACGAGCCGCTCACGGACGCATTCGAGATTTCCGACACGCTGCCGAAGTCCGTCACATCGTAGACGTGGATGTCGCTGCTCGAGAATCCGGTGAGAGAGTACTCGATCGTCGCGTTGGTGTCGGGTGAACGGAATCGAAGGACCTCATTCACCGCCTCAAAACGCCGGTCGTAGACAATCTCGAACCAGTCAAGGTAGCCGCTCGCGCCTTCCCCGTTTGGATAGTAGACGAACTTGAGGCGGCTTCTATTGTCACGAATGGCAGACGACGACGCCGAGAGCCGCGCTTCACTTTCGGTCGCCCATTGGCCTCCCGGATCGAAGTTGATGGGACCAAGCGTCATACCTCCAATGAGCGAATCGCTTTCGAGGATGTCGAATCGCGTCCATGTGCCCGCCCGCGCAAGAACAGCGGCGTCGTACCTGACGCTGCTCCCCGGGACAAGCCCGTCGAGTTTCGTTGTGTAGACCACGGAAGGCATGCCGATCGTGAACTGCTGGCCGAACCAGTCAAGGCCGGAGGAGATTTCTCCCTTGACTTCCTCTTCCTCGAGGAACCGGTGATCAGCAAACGATGCCGGCCGGTAAGGAGACTGTGAGTTAAGTGACGGCTGCTGCGTTATCCTCTTACCGTTTGCCCCACCGTATGTAAGATAGAAGACGTTGCGCTCGGTGTAGTGGTTGAGGTAATGATGGAATTGCTTCGAGGCTGGGTCGTAGGTCCATCCGCGGACCGTATCGGCGTAGAAGGTCACGTAATCGTTGGAGTTGAATCTTCCGTCCGATTCGCCAGCGACAGCGATGGCATTCTCCCTGAGGTCGTCAATCCGAGGGGCATCGAGGTCCTGCGGCACCTCTTTTCCGCCGTTCCCGTAAACCTTGATCGTCCGTGGATCGAGGTTGTCGACGTCGACTCCTGCAGATTTTAGCGTGTTGTAGTCGAGACGGTACATCCCCTCGATTGTGGTCTCAATCCGAAACCAGGGGCCTGTCGCAAGGACGCTGTGAACGGGGGCTGCAGCGAGCTTTGCGGCCAGGGTGCGGGCTGAAGTCTGAGAAGGAAGTGAACTCCGGTTGATGACAAGGGATGCGAGCCGCGGATCGAGGGTGGTGCGGGGCACAGCTCCTCCACTACCGAAGTAGAGGGAGACGACGATCCTCTTTGCGATGGAGATTCTGTGCGAGGCAGGGATGACCCGCACCGGATGAAACCTCACGGTGACGAGTCCCTTTGCCG
>PEWR01000117.1:0-2938 GCA_002779395.1 Ignavibacteriales bacterium CG07_land_8_20_14_0_80_59_12 | reverse complement strand
GCCCGAGAAATCGGTCATCTCGACCGCGTGCGTCTCGAGCCTGAGTCCCTCAAGCCCTGGCACGGTGACAATGACATCGAGTGAGCGCGCATCCGGCATGCCTGGGGCAGTGACGGAAGTAGCCTCCCCGGCGAGATGCGGCAGGAGGAACAGCGAGCCGTTCGTGCGGAGCGTGTCCCATCTCACGAGAAGCGGCGTCGCTTCGAGGACGATCTTTCGCTCATCCGACGAGATGATCCGGATCCCTTTCTGAAGATAGGAATCTCCTGTGCCCGCGCTGAGCACTGCGCGGCTGATAAAGATCAGGCCAGATAGGACGAGCATCCCCGCCAGAAGCGGGCGGAATCGTCTTTCTCTGATGGTCGTAACCCGCGTCAATCCGCGGCTTCTTCCGTGTGAATCCGTGGTTGAATTCCTTTCCTGCAGACCCGCCTTCATGCCGTCTCCGTCACCGCGAGACCACGGCCCCTATAGTAATAGTAGAGATTCATCAGAAGGTTGACTCCATAGGCGAGGACGGCAGCCCATGCCGCCCCCTGGAGACCGAACGAGGAAATGAAGAGTACGTTGCCGATGACAAAGACGAGGGAGCTCACGATCGAGATGTTCCTCACAACGGCGCCTCGCCTGTGTGCCATGAAGAACACGTGGTACAACTGGTTTGTTCCGCTAAAAATCGCCGCCAACGCGAGGATCGGGAGAAGCGAGCCGATGCCGATGTAGCGTTCCGTGAACACAAGGCGGATGAAGAGGGAGCTCCCAAGCAGAAGAACCGCACTGGCGGCGATGAGCCACCCGAGATTGAGCACGATGTCGCGCAAAGGAATCCGGTCAACCGCCGTGAACCCCTTGAAGACACTCGTCGCGAGGGAGCGCGAGAAGAGCGAGATCGGGTTCGTCAGCATCACCGCCGCGGAGTAGAGTCCGACCGGGATCGTACCGACGAGGGATGAGATGAGCAGTTTGTCGGTCCCGTTCGTCAGGTTGTCCACGAGCGTCCCGTAGTATATCTTCAGACCGTATTCCTTCGTTTCCCGGCGGATGAGCGCGAGCGTCGCTCGAATCTCGTGGAAGTTGCACTTGAGCAAGACAACGAAGCAGATAGTCACAAGGAGAATCGAGGCGAGGTTGAGTCCGAATGCCACGCCGACGCTGTATCCGAACAGGTTCCACGCGACCACAATGAGGACGAGGTACGCAGCCCGGGGAAGGAACGCGTAGAGGGCAAGACGTTCGATCGAGTTGTTCCCTCTCAGCACCATCGTGACCATGAGCTGCATCGGGAAGATGGCGGCAAGTGGCGAAAGGACGAGAAGCATCCCGCCGATTCGCGATTTGAGGATACCGTCGACAATGAAACTGAGGAGTGCAATCGTCACCGTGAGCGACACGCCGAGGACGGCGCTGAGAACCGTCAATCCTCCGGCAACCTTTCGCTCCTCTGAAGCGTCCTTCGTGGTGGCGACAAGTCGCGAGCCCGCATGGTAAATCCCAAAATCGAAGAACCAGGCGACGAAGAGGACGACGGCGCTGATGACGTTGAAGGCGCCGAACTCATCGACGGAGAGCCAACGCGTATTGAGTGCGGCGACCGCGATGCCGATCGCGACGTTCAACAGCTGTCCGCTGAAAAGGACGACAGTCTGCCGGGCGGTCCGGCTCCAGAAGAGGACTCTCAGTTCTTCTAATTGTTCGGAGATCATGACTTCAGGTTAGAAAAAAAGCCGAATCATCGACCCGGCTGCACAAAAAAGCCAGACGATGGGGACCGTCGTCAAAGGTTCGACCGCTTCGCTCTTCAGTTCACTCGCAGTGAAGAACGTCCCGATACAGCGGGACGAGAACCTCTAACGAAAATCCTATACGCCTGGCTCCTCTTTGAATGCTCAAAATGTATGACCAATATAGCCGTACCGCCGATGAATGTCAAGCGATGCGAACGCGTCATGTTCTCAACCTACCCTGTCATTGCGAGGCGCGCAGGGCAATTCCTCTCTTCACCTACAATTCCGATTCATATTGATCCGTCTGTTTCCGTGCGAATCCGTGGCTGAACCTTGCTATACCCCCAGCACATTCTTCACGACAACATCATCCGTCCGCACCACCTTCACTCCGCGCGAGATCCAGTCCTTCTTCAGCGTCTCCCCTTCGTCCGGTCGAATCGCCTTCGCAGCATCCTCAACGAGGTACACCGTGTACTTCCCCCGCTTCAAGAACCCTTCGATCGCGTGAGCGTCGCACACATCGAGAGCGACACCATACACGACAATGGCCTTCGGATCAATTACGGACAACACCGCATCGACATTCCGGTTGGAGAAGACATCAAACCTCTGCTTCCTGAAGATGACCTCGCCGCCATGTGACTCAATCATCTTCTTGAGCTCGGCTGGATTGTACGGTGTGCTTTCTATCCAGAGAGGGTTCTTCGGAGCTGAGGCAGGAATTTTCTCCTGCCCCGGTGTCCCCTGCAGGCAGTGCGGCGGGAACGTCTCGCGAAAGTCCGCGTTCTCAGAGATCTCCGGATCCTTCATTGAGTGGTAGTCCACCGAACCGAAGATCGGAACGGACTTCTCGCGTGCGAACGAAGTGAGGCGTGAGAGATTCGGAATGATCTCCTCCGCCCCCGGCACCGACAGCTTGCCGACGTGCATCATGAAATCAACCTGTGTATCGACATCCCAGAAGATCACCTTTTGCATCACAAACACCTCCCTTCACACAACGAGCCTTGCAGCAACGGACCTTCTGCGAGTTGGAGTCGTCCAACTACCTGGTACGGATACTCAACGGCGCAGACCCTTCTGGGGAGTCCGGCAGCCGCACCGCGTGGCACATCGGACACTCGAAGTAGCCCGATTCCTCGCCCACGACGGGGATGAGCTCCATCGAGGCGCCGCATCTGGGACACGAAGGAAGCGTCGCCCCATGTGGC
>PEWR01000026.1 GCA_002779395.1 Ignavibacteriales bacterium CG07_land_8_20_14_0_80_59_12 | reverse complement strand
CTCCTTGATGCGGTCTGCATACCGCTTCGAGTCTGCAAAGCGGAGAGGATCAACCGACCGCATCGATGCGTTGAGCTCCTTGAACGATCCCTCATCGAGCAGAATCGCGATGTACTCTCGGCTCCCAATGCGGAAATGGTAGCTGCATTTCGGGCATGTGTAGTACGCAACCTCAAGCTGGGAGCGATGGATGATCTCCCCGCACCCGTCGCACTTCACCCAGAGCCCACCCGGCATATCCTTCTTCATGGTGGACTTCTCGATGTTCTCTTTTGAACGGCGGAACCAGGCCATGCGTCACCCCTGAGAACGGATCGTTGGACTGTGCACCCCGGTCGGGCCGGGGACGAACTCCTTCAGGTACCTCGGTTCGAGCGTGTCAAGATCGGGAACATCGCCCCGGCGGATGAGCTCAATCCCAAGCCGAGCCACGGTCAGCGCATCCGCACCGCGAAGGTGACGGGGCAGCGCCGCGAGCCTGCCTATGGCGGGTGAACGCCGAGCCGCGGCGGTGAGAACTTTCTCCGTCCCGTCCCCCGTGAGAACGACGTGCGGGAGGGCATCGTGCAGCTCTTCAATGTGCCCAAGGAGTTCCTCCGCACGTACCGCCCTTTCCAGCCAGAGATCATCGAGTGCTTCAACGAGCAACTCTCCGGCACGGAAGGGGTAGATACCGCAGTACACGTCGTCGCGGCGCGCATCGATGACGGGAATCACTGCGAAGGTGCCGCCCGGGCCTATGGCGGAGGATGACCATTCTCCGGCCGGCAACGCGAGGGCTTTCAGTGTTGGGACGGCCGCGAGCGGGATGCCGAGGGCATAGGCGATCCCCTTTGCCACGCTCAGGCCGATGCGGAGTCCAGTGAAGGATCCCGGCCCGATGGAAACGGCAATCCCCTCGATGCCCATCCGCGGAGAGTTCGAATCTTCGAGAAGATGGTCGATGATGGTAACAAGTTTCTCGGCGTGCAGGTTTCGCGCCTCGATCCTTGCAGCAGCGAAGCGCCCTGACTCATCATCCCACAGCGCGGCGCTGCACACGCCCGAGGATGTCTCGATACCGAGGACCGTCACGGACGATCGCCTCCTTCCAGACGCCCGCCGGAAGCGGACGCTGCCTCGGCCTTCTCGATTGTGATTAGGCGGTCCTCATCATTCTCGCCGAACCTTAGCATGACGCGATAGTACCGGTCGGGCAGGAGGTCCCCCATCCGTTCGGCCCACTCGATGCAGGTCACACCCTCGCCGAACAGGTACTCCTCGTATCCGATCTCCTCAAGTTCGCGCGGGTCATCGATGCGGTAGAGATCGAAGTGGAAAAGCGGCAGCCTGCCGCCGGCGTATTCCTGAATAAGCGTGAACGTCGGACTCGTCACGCGGTGCGCGACCCCAAATCCTTCCGCGATTCCCTGGACGAAACGCGTCTTCCCCGTGCCGAGCTCGCCGTGGAGAGCGACGACGTCTCCCGGAAGGAGTCTCCGGCTGAATCGGGCCGCCGCGCGGCGTGTCTCGTCCTCCCCGTGTGTACGGAGCGCGGTCACAGCAGCCGCCCGCCAAGGGGGAGGGACGCATTCTGTCATCTCGGCTCCATCGTCACGATCGGGAGGATCACTTCTTCCATCGAAATCCCCCCGTGCTGGAAGGTGTCGCGGTACTGGTTGAGGTACCGGTGATAGTCCGTCGGGTAAACGAAGTAGTAATCCTCCTTTGCAATCACGTAGTTCGTCGTGGCGAGGCGCCGGGGAAGTCTGTACTCCTTCGGATCCTTCACGAAGATCGCTTGCTTCTCATCGATCTTCAGGTTCCGGCCAAACTTGTAGCGGAGATTCGTCGATGCGTCCCTGTCCGCGATAACCTTCGACCCCCGGAGTACGCGGATGCTGCCGTGGTCTGTAGTCAGAAGGACCTTCACGTTCTTCTGCCGTGCGATGGTGCGGAACATCCCGAGGAGCCACGAGTGGTTGAACCACGACATCGTGAGGGACCGGTACGCCGCCTCGTTGGGAGCGATCTCCTTGAGGATGTCGATGTCCGACCTGCTGTGGGCGAGCATATCGACGAAGTTCACCACGATCGCGGTGAGCTTGTTCTTCGAGAAGTTCACGATATTCTTCTCCTGCGCACGGCCGAAACCCGCATCGAGGATCTTCACATACCTCGGCTCCGGTTTCAGCGGCAGACGACGGCGCTGGAGCTGATCGACAAGGAACTCGTGCTCGTGGAGGTTCCGGCTGTGCTCGTCGTCCTCCCCCTTCCCCCACAGCTCGGGGAAGCGCTTCTCAATGTCGATCGGGAAAAGGCCGGAAAAGATGGCGTTCCGCGCATACGGCGTCGCGGTCGGCAGGAGGGCGTAGTAGTACTCCTTCGTGATCGCGAAGTCCTCCTGCAGGACCGACTCCATTCCGAGCCACTGGTCAAGCCGGAGACAGTCGATGACGAAGAAAAACACAGAAGCATTCGTGTCGAGGAGCGGAAGAAGCGCGTGCGAGACGACGTCGGGGGAGATGACGGGGCGTTTCCCGGGGTCCGATTCAATCCAGTTACGGTACGACGACTCTATGAACCTCCCGAAGGCAGCGTTCGCCTCCCGTTTCTGGTCAAAAAGCATCGGGTGAAGTCCGAGCTCAGGGTGAGCGTCGAGCTCAATCTCGGAATTCGTAAGCGCCGCATAGATGTCGACCCATTCTTCGGCCGTGGGCGACTCGGCAAGCTTCTGCGAGATTGTGCCGAACTCAGCGAAGTAGTTCTTCGTCACGTGTTCGGTCCGGATCCGCTTCCGCTCAAGGAACTTCTTGCAGGTGAGAAGGATCTGGCTTGGGTTGACCGGCTTCGTCAGGTAGTCGCTGATCTTCCGCCCGATCGCGTCTTCCATGAGGGTTTCTGCTTCGTTCTTCGTCACCATGACCACGGGGAGGAACGGATGGACGTTCTTGATCTCGGAGAGCGTTTCAAGCCCTCCCATCCCGGGCATCATCTCGTCCAGGAACACGAGGTCATACACGTTCTCGCGAATCATCTGAACGGCGTCTTCGCCGTTCGTCGCCGTGTCGACGGCGTACCCGCGCTCCTTGAGTATGAATATATGGGGCTTCAGGAGGTCGATCTCGTCGTCGACCCAGAGGATGGTTCCCTTGCTGTCGTTCACCGGTCGGCCTCCATTGCCGTAATAGTCTCAGGGGCACCCCCGCGGATGCCTCCGCCCGGGGCCTTCCATATCACGCCATCTAACGTATTCACGTGCACAGGCATCTCGATGAAACCAGGTCGCGGCGGTCGGCGATCTTTCTCCTTGTCCTACTCCCGCCAATGACACAAACCGATGCGGGCGAGGGGAAAATGCCGATACGCGAAACGGGACCGGTCCTCGCTTCTGGCCCTCTCTTACTAAGTTAACAACCGTGCTTTCGAGAATCAACGCGGCCGAAATCGCCCTATCTCGGCTGGATCGCGATATGGACCTCAAGCCCTCCTTCATTCGTCGTCTGGCCGATCACTCGCGAAGCGCCGGCTTCGGGCTTAATCGACGTCCGACGATAGAAGAGCGATGCGGTCACTGTCGAGCTCAGCACGTACTTAATGCGCGGCTCGATCACCATGCGCGTCGATCCTTCAAGGGGCGTCCCCTCCGGATTTGTAACGAGCGTCGTCACGTCGTAGGTCCGGCGGGAGTTCTTGCTGTAAGTGACGGAGATGGCGACATCAATGTCGTTCTGGAGGTTGATCCCGAAGAACGGGATGGAGAACCCCCTGCGTCCGTAGCTCGTAGTGAGAGAGAACTCGCCCGTCGTAGATTCAACGATGCTCCGAGAGGAGGTGTTGAGCTCGTACCCGCTCCCGGTGCTGTACCGGAAATTGGCGGTTGCGTTTCCCTTGAGCAGCTCCTTGAACGTGACGTTCACTCCGACGAGAGGATTGAAGTTGTATGCAACGCGCTGGGCGTCGGTCACCGTCCCGCCGAGCGAGCTCGACCGCCACCGTTCAGTGTACGTCGACTGGTACGCATGGTCGATGGAAACGCGGCTCGCAAACGACTGGAACACGCTCATCTTCTCGAGTCCGTCCCAGCGAAGCGCCCAGTTGATGCGCGGGGCATACTTCCCGAAGAGCTTCCGCAGGAGGGGGAAGGCCTCCATGCCGTCCTCAAAAGCCATCGTGAGCCGGTCCTCCGGCGCCACGGAGGTGTCGGCCGCCGAGGCGTCGAACTTCTTGCCCACCTCCGCAAGGTTGGTCTTGAAGAACTTGAAAAAGAGGAACGACGGGAACGACAGGAAGGACCGCTCAACATCGCCCGTCGTGGTCGCGGTGCTCAAGAAAACCTGTCCGAGTGAGTCAGTGGTCAGGTTCTGGTTCCGACTGAAGTTCCAGCCGACATTCCAGCTCAGGTCGAGCGACGCCCCCTCCCACAGGGGACGCGATGTCTTCAGGTTCAGCTTGTTCGATTGGGTGAAGTTGTCGATGAGGTTTCCCTTCGGCGCACGGCGCCCCTGGTCGCCCCTCACGGAGACGAACGGGAACCGTGATCCGAACTCAAGCTTCGAAGTCGGGGACATCGGGTCATAGACAAGACCGAGCTGGTACAGGAACGAAGGACCGTCGTCGGGTTTGCTGTCCTCGAAGAACGGCACACGTCCCCAGAAGTTCTTGAAACCGGTCCTCCCGGTCACGCCTGTGTTCTGTGCATTGTTCGACTGTGTGAACGTGATATTGATGGTCTCGTAATCGAGGAGCGGCGTCTTGATGAGGAGCTTGAGGAGCCGCTTGAGGACATCACTCGGCGAAACGCCTGGTGTAGAGGAGGAGGCGCCCTTCGACGTGTCCGCCGGTTCCCCTTCCTCCCTCCCCCGTCCGGTCGGGGCGGGAGCCGACAGCTCGAACCACGGATCGGTCATCTGCTTCAGCTTCACATTCATCGAGTAAGCAAGACTGGTGTTGACGCGTGCGCTCTTCCCGAGCTCGTACTGCTGGAAGTTGTACTGCCATCCGTACGTTGAGCTGTACGAGCCTGTGAGGTCAACGTACCTGTCGAGGCTGAGGACCGGCGGGACTTTTGGACGCAGTGTGACGTTGACACGTTGCTGGTACTGGTTGTCGACGCCAAAGTCGATGATCCGGTCGTGGAAGAAGATGTCCTTCAGGATCGCAGAGAAGGGGCGCTGCTCCTGATGGAGGGAGTCTACTTGAGCCATCTCCAGGTGGGCGAGGTTGCCCGTAGCGTCCATCGAATAGTCAAGCGACGGGTTGAGAAGCCCCCCCTCGGCAAACTTCCATGTGAACGCGAAGCCGCGCGTCGTGTTGAACGCCCGCATCACCGGCCGCGTGCTCGCAAACTGGCCCGGCAGTGGCCGCGGGACCTCGGTCGACCTCGAGCGGTTCATGCCTGCAGAGAAGGTGAGGCTCTGCGGCGAGTAGTAAATCTTGTATCCCTTGAACGCATCGAAGAAGAACACCTTGTCGAAGAGGCTCGCAAACGGACTCACGAACGCGTCCTGTGCGAACTGGTGCGAGTAGACAAGCTTCCCGTTCCAAGCCCAGTTCCGGGCGATCTCAACCGCGGGGCCCCGTTCGATCGAGCTCGTGTAATTGAACCCGAGGGAAACCTCGTTGATCGTGCTCTTGATCCACCAGTGGTCCGACGGGATGACGATCCGGAGCGTCGGGAGCGCGTAGCTGTCCGTGACGCGGATCGTCTGCGCTTCAAACTCCACCCGCTGGGCGGCCAGCTTCGCCGAATCGGCGCTCCCGCCCGACTTGAGGACCTTTTCCTCCTGCCTCGCGGCCGCTTCCGTCACTATGACATCCGTGTTCGGCATGAAACGGGGCTTCGCAATGCTCTCGTTGTGTGAGACCGAGACGACGGCGGTTGTGCCGGTCCAGCCCGCGGGAAGGAGCTTCTCGAGGTTGAACTGCGAATTGATACCCCAGCTCCTCTGGAGGATTCTGCTCCCGAACCGGTCGTCAAGCCCGTGGAAGAACGGGTCGGTCGTCGACATCTGCGCCGAGATGCTCGCGAAGTCGGCAAGCTTCACCGACGCGCCGACCCGGTACGCCCATCCCGGAGTGTCCTCTACATCAGTGACACGGAGCTCGTTCAACCACACCGAGCCGTTCAGGTCCGTCGGCCCCTTCCCGGCGGGGTTCTGGACGCCAATCGCGAAGAACCTTATCGTCGTGAGCGACGGATTCCCGAGCAACGAGTAGGAGGAGCCCGGCGGGCCGTGCCGCGTCGGCACTCTGGGCACGGGAACGTTGAGCGAGTCCCTCAACAGCTTGAGGGCGGTCAGCTCCGAGAAGACGACGGTCACATTGTTGCGCGAATCAGGCGTTGTCGGAGCGTTCCAACCCGGATGAATTGGCTCGCGGTACTCATAGTAGTTGAGCGTGTCGCTCCCGAACCGCATCACAAGCTCGGCGCTGTACCTCGTGGTATCGAGGTACGACCACGTCGTGTCGCCGTGAACGAACATCTTCATGGACCCGTAGCTGAACATATCGAGAGGCCGGTCCGGTGGAAAGTACTTCACCGCGTAGCGGCTGTCGCCGCTTGTGAGGTGATGCAGAACAAGCGCAAGCGACTGCTCGTTCGAGAGAATCTTCTGGTCGGGGCGCGTCCGATCTACCTGCCTGTATCCGGGGGGATCGCTCGCGGAGTAGTCGGGGTTATCCTCTATGTTCACAACTGTCACGGCGAGCGTGGAGTCGCCCTGATACATCTGCTGCCACTGGTTGCCGACAAGGTTGAAGTCCGCAATGCGGAGCATGATAGGATCGCTTTCGCCGGAGAACCAGACGCGAACATACTCGACAACGGAGAGGCTCGGGTTCCCGATCTTCCTGTTGAAATCCTTGAGAGGGATGCGGAACTGGAACCAACCGTTGTTCCCGCCGCCGACGACCTGCGGGTTTTTCCGCACCGTGCGCGGAGGATCGGCGAACGACGTATCGAGGTTTACGTCGTACTCAAAGTAGTTGTTCGCGAGGTCGACGACGCCGTTCAGGTTGAGGTCCTCGGTGTCGGGGAACCGTCCGATTTCGCTCTGTGCGTTCCCCTCAGTCCCGTTGACCTTTGCAAAGTCGAGGCTTCCCTGGATGTACGACCAGTCGTCGCCGCTCGGGTCGTCGGCGTACTGCGGGCACTTCTGGATAAACGCGGCATAGGTCTGGCGCTCCTTGTCGTCGAACACCCCGTCGATGCCCCGGTCCTCACCGTCGCGCAGGATGCCGCTCGGGAGCTGACCGTCCGCGCCGTCTTCGGTGTCGAGGCGGTGGTTCGGGATCACGTCCTCGCTGACCTGGCCGAGATCGATGTACATCTTTCCGTTGCCCGGATTCCCGATGACCTTCATCCAGATCTCGATGAAGCTCATATTCTCATCGAGGAGGTTCGTCGCGTTCGTCTGGAGGAGTTTCATGATCCCTCCCCACCCCTTCGCCCGGTCGGCAGAGCGCGGACTCAGGGGCCCGTGCTCGAGGTCCGTCGAGTAGTTGTATTCACCGCGGCGCTCGGGATGGTACTCGACGTTGAGGACGGTCACCTGCGATTGGTCGAACGCGACCTCCTTCTTGGGCCAGATCGTCCGGGCATCGACATCTGACGGGATGATATTGTACCAGACTGTCTTCGCCTTGTGGAACATCTTCGCGGTGTCAGGGAGCGTGAAGATAGAGTCGGGGTCAAGTGCGGGCACATAGACCGGGACGCTCCCGTAGCGCCACTGGGTGTATCCGACGCCGATGGGGATGGTCTTCTTCGACCCCTCGAAATCATCGATGAACGCGACACCCTTGCCGTTGTCGACCGGGAACGGGCTCGTCTTCGTATTGGGGTTCGGCATCATGTAGGCGGCCTCCCCCTTCAGCATGAGGCTGGAGGGCGCCCTCGTCTGGATCCCGGGGAGGAAGTTGAGTGCGTTTGTGAGGAACGGCATGTCGAACGCCGCCGACCCGTCGATTCCGAATATGGTGTTGCTGATCGGCTCCTCTTTGAGGCGCACCTTGTCGCTCAGCGTCTGCTGGTTGTAGTTCATGAGCGTGAAGCCCAGTCCGATGTTGTCGGAAAGGCGCAGGTCTCCCCTGGTACCGAGGAGCGTTTTTGAGGCCATCTGGAAGACGTCGTTTGCCTCGTATTTTATCTGGAGGTTTGCACCCGGGACGAGCGCGGCCTGGTTCCGGATCGTAACCTGTCCGAGGATGTAATCGACGGTGTAGTCGACGTTCGGCGTCAGCGGCTGGTTATTGAGGAGGACCTGGACGCTTCCCTCGGCGAGGTTGAAGCCGAGGTTGTACGTGGAGGTGACCTCTGATGTGTACTTCCCACGGATGATGAAACGGTCGCGCTGGTTGTTCGTCCGGGCACCGTTGACGGTCGTGTCGTACACCTGCGAGTAGACGAACGAATCGGCGTTCGCTATGTGTTCCTTCTGGAAGGCTTTGATGAGTCCGCCTCGGAACGGCTCAAGCGAAGGAAAGATGATTTCACCGCGCGACGGATCGACGGTGATCCCAGAAATAAAGTCGAACTTTCCGTCAGGCACCGGATTCCCCGCCTGGTCGATTTTATCGAAGCCGAACAGGTAGAGGAGGTTCTTTCCCCCGACATTGTCCAGCGCCTCGTTCCCCGGCGTCTGGTAGTAGATCGCAAGCTCGAATCCCTCCTTCCTCAGGTTGCGGCCGCCGAGCGGATAAATGTTTTTCAGCATCAGGCTCCACGCCTGCGAGTAATCCGGGATCAGGTTCTTCGGCTTCACAAGCTTAAGGATGAGGCGCAAGGTGTCAGTGGGAGTGACGAACGTGCCGTAGACCATGCCGCCGTCGGTCCGGTACGAAACGGCGATCGCCTGCTCGGGTTGGACGTTTGTGAGGAGCGTGATGTATCCCGTCTCGCGTTGGACGATGTACTGCTCGTCCGGCTTCAGGCGGATGAACTGGCCGTTCTCGATCTGTCCCGCAACGCCGGCAGTGACCTCTCGAAGTGACTCCGGGTAGCCGCCCGGCGGCATTGGGGGGAGGTTGAGGTAGGCCACAGCGCTCCGTTCAGTCGGATCGACCATGAACCCCGGCCGCGTCACCCACACTTCGATGTCGTTGACGCGAAGACCCGGGTAGACGACGGGGACAGCGTTTCCGTAGTATTCCTCGAAATGGGATCGGTAGAGCGTGTCGAGGAAGAAGTGGTTCTGCGTGTAGTCGTACGCGTGCTTTTCGAAGGTCGTTTGCTGCGAGCCGCCGGAGGCGGTCATTTCCTTCGTCTGCCCCTTCTTCTGCGAGGCGATCGCGGTGAGACGAAGCGGACCGAGCTGCGCCGCGGCCTTCACACCGAAGAGCGCCTGGCCTCCCCCCGTGAGGCCCGAGGAGGTCGCGAGTGAGACGTTTCCCGCTTCGATGCTCTGGATGATCTCGTCGGGGTAACCGGTGTACTTAATCTTGAGCTGGTTCTCGTAGTCGAACGTCCGCTGCGTGTTCCAGTCCGCCAGGATGTTGAGCTTGTCCCCGACCTGGCCGTTCACGTTGATCTGCATCTGCTGGTTGAAGTCGGGTTCGTTCCTGACGTTGCCGAGCCGCGAGGTCGTGACCTGCTGCATCTGCTGGTTCCGCAGCGCAGCGGTGATGTCGAGCTGTCCGGAGATGTTCAACCGGATTCCCCCGCCGCCAAAGATATTTATGAGAGGGTTCGAGGGGATGGGGATCTCGATCTTCGTGATGGAGCGCAGCAGGCTGCCAAGCTCATCCCCCTTTTGTTTCGATTCGTATCGCCGCGCGAGGACCGCCCAGTTGTCATCAAGCCCTCTCTTGAAACGAAGCTTAATGTACTCATCAAGTGTCATCGTGATCGGGACCTTCACGTCCTTCCCGTCGACCGTCTCGCGGACGGTGACATACTTTCCCGTCGAATCGAGCGTGACGACACGCTGGTAGAGGAGCGGTTTGCGGAGGAAAAGGGGATATGTGAACGACGAGAACGGGGAAGCCTCAGGCTCATCGTGCCGCACATACTGGAACTGCTTGATGCGCGCTGTTGAGTCGGGCGGATTGAGGCGGAGCGAATCAAGTGCGGAAAGCTGTCCCGCCTTCGATGTATCGGACGAGGAAGTGGCCGCAGACTTGAACGATTCGCTGACAGGCACTTCAGGCTGGCCGATGATCTGACGCCCGTGGCGGCGCCGCTCAACGCGGG
>PEWR01000132.1:8707-10280 GCA_002779395.1 Ignavibacteriales bacterium CG07_land_8_20_14_0_80_59_12 | reverse complement strand
CAGGTGCGTCGTCCGTGTAATCGACTGCGAGATAATCGAGCATCCAGAAACAGGCAGGGGGCGTGAGCTTGATTCTGAGTGTATCGCCGGGGACATCACCGATATCGAGAACGTAGGACTTTTCCCTTGAGACAAACGGGCCGCCTCCGAAGATCACGCCCTTCGATTCCCATCCATTCTTGGTGTCGACTCTGACCTGGAGCAGATACAGCTCCTCGGTGAAATACCACGAGATCACGCGCTGGAACGCCGGACCAAAGCTGTCGACTTCGTTGTACCAATCCAAGATCTTGTTGCCGTACAGCTCAAGGATTCGCTTCGCGATCTGCGGGCCCCACAGTGTCGTCCTTACGTCGACCAGGAGTTTGGCCTTCCGCGCGGCCGCTGGTTTTGGAAATTGAAGAATAAGTTCATCCCTCAGGTTCTCTTGCTTCGCAGCGCTCATCTCGTTGACTTGTGTCTGCCAGAACACGCCGTCACGCCTGGAGATGAGGGCATTGATATCCCTTCCTTTGCTGTCACGGGAGCGAAGGGGGGAAAGCGGCTGAGGGAACGTATGGATTTCGCCCGACACATCGGGCGCGATCTTCACTCCTTTGGGATGATCGACAACAACAAGTCTCATCTCGTCCACGTACTGGGTCTCGTTCATTTCGTTGGTGACTTTGATTCGGTACCGCCCGTTGACTTCTTTCAGATGCTCGAGCTCGCCCCACTCAGTACGTTTCAGTCCTCGACAGATTGCACCTCCGTAGGGCTCTGCATCGAAAACGTATTTTTCCCCATCGTACGAATAGACGAACGGGCAGGATGATGAAGGGGGCGGCGACGGAGCGATCGCAGCGCCGACGGCGAGCCACGCAGCGACGACGCCCGCAGCGCCAACAAAAAGGTAGGCATACGTATTGTTCGCTTTCTCTATCCTGACCGACCGTATATCGGACAGCTCGACCTCCTCCTTCTTGTTGTCGGGTGGTGCATACCCGACTAGCCGACCTTTCACGACAGATGCCTTTTTCAGCTGCAGCTCGGTCCCGTCATTCATCTTCACGATGACTTCTTCCGCAGCAGAGATCTGTTTCTCCTCTCCGGGGGCAAGGTATGTCGTGGTCGTGCTGCAGCCTTGAACGAACAGGAAGAGTGCTGCGATGACCACCAGTTCGACAACTCGCCTAGCCATGTCTAGTTCCTTTCCAACGTGTGTGACAGACTGCTCCTGCCTGTCCGATTACGCGTACCCCATGATCTTCTCGATGGTTTTTCTCTTCTCGGGCTCAGGCATCTTTCGGAAGTCGTACTCTGATTCCGCGGCGGCCTTAACCGCTACGTCTATGATGAGCCCGACCACTCCCCCTGCAGCTCCGACGGCAGCCGCAGCGAGGAGACTCAGACGGTAGTCCTCATCGTACTTGCTCGTCAGTATTCCTAACGTGCCGACTACTATGAAGGGGACGGCAAATCCATATGCCACGCCGCTCCCGAAGCTGCCTCTTTCATCCAGCATTTTGATTGACAAAACCTCACCGAGATCAAGCCGGACCGGCTCAACATTCCAGTAGGGAAAGGGAAGGAT
>PEWR01000132.1:0-8599 GCA_002779395.1 Ignavibacteriales bacterium CG07_land_8_20_14_0_80_59_12 | reverse complement strand
GGACGTTATAAAAGCTTCGTTCTTTCCGCCTGTCCTTGCGGCAGAACAGCTGAGGAGCAAAGATGCAAGAAGAGGCGCGGCAAAAGTGGTCAGGGTCTCCCGTATCATTGTTCCCTCGCATGGATGGTTGCACATCGTGCGTGTACAAGGGAATATACCAATTCCGGACTCCAATATGTCATGGAATTGTCAAGGAAGTGCACAGAGTCTGTTCGCCACTACGGCGCAGAAACTACGTCTGATGTGGAGATTAGGACTATTATCTGTATATTGGGGGCAATCTTTTCTTGCAGCAGCCTGTCTCTCCCGGTCGGCCTTTTCCTGCAACGAGAAAAGTCTTTTTCCCTCATAAGAGCGATGCATAACACTATGGAAGGCATATCAAGCGATCGGCCGATCCATTCTCGGGAGTTCAGGCGGCGGCGAGCTCTCAACTGGCTCACGCTCGGCTTCACGTATGCGGCCATGTACATGGGCCGGTACAACCTCTCGTTTGCGAACAAGGCGCTCTCCGACAACTATGGATGGGACAAGACCCAGATCGGGACCATCATCACGGCGGCGCTCACCATCTACGGCCTCTCCGCTCTCTTCAACGGTCCGATCGCCGACCGTATCGGTGGAAGGAAGGCGATGCTCATCGGCGTCTTCGGAGCTGTCGTCTTCAACCTCGCCTTCGGACTCGGAGCGTTCCTCGGCTTCCTCGGCACCGGTCCGGTTCTTCTCGCGTACTTCGCAACGGTCTGGGCGCTCAACTCGTACTTTCAGTCATACAGCGCACTCGCCCTCATCAAGGTAAACTCCAGTTGGTTCCACGTCCGGGAGCGGGGGGTTTTCTCCGCGATCTTCGGATCAATGATTCAAAGCGGGCGCGCGCTCATCTTTGTGATCGGCGGGATCGCCGTTACGTTCCTCCCGTGGCAGTGGGTTTTCTTCATCCCTGCGGCGATCATGTTCACGATGGGGTGCCTGACGTTCCTCTTTGTGTGCGACAGTCCCGAGGACGCCGGCTATCCGGGGTTTGACACGGCGGACGCATCAAGCGGCGACACCGAAAAGGTGAACATGGCGTACCTCGTGAAGAAGGTGTTCACGAACCCGATCACGCTCACGATCGCCATGTCGGAGTTCTGCACCGGATTTGTTCGTCACGGCTTCGAGCAGTGGTTCCCGCGTTACATGCAGGAGGCGCAGCATCTCAAGCTTGACTCACCGATCTTTCAGGGGGGAGCGTTCATCGTCGTTCTGGCAGGAATCGCAGGCGCCTTCACGGCGGGCATGATGTCCGACTACGTGTTCAAGTCGCGTCGTCCACCTGTCGCGTTCATCGGTTACGCCCTGCAGATTGTCTGCCTAGCGGTGATCTGGATGGCGCCGGGCCTCATGTGGATCATCTGTGCGTTCGTCGTCAACTCGCTCGGGATTAGCATGGTCCATTCCATGCTCTCGGGCACGGCGTCGATGGACTTCGGGGGAAGGAAGGCAGCTGCCAGCGCGACGGGTATGTTCGACGGCATGCAGTATATTGGAGGCGCGGCGGTGGGAATGGGGATGGGTTGGATGCTTCAGCACTGGGGATGGGGTGTCTGGGGCCCAAGCATGATCGGGTTCTCGTTCATCGGCGCAATTCTGATGCTGAAGTTGTGGAACGCGGTTCCCGCGAAACGCGCTCAGGCACACTGAAAAGACCCCGGCACCGCGCCCGGCGCCTGGAATGCAGAGGCCGCCCGATCGAATGTGATCCGGGCGGCTGTCGTATTTGTCACTGGCCTGCCGTCTATCTCCTGAGGCTCCAGAGCTTTGCCGTCACCTTCTCAAGCTCCTTTCCGATGAGGAGGGGATCGAGCGTCTTCTCGGGCTCGTTCTCGAAGACGGCGTAGGGAATGCGGCGGCCTTTCACATCGATGAATGCCGGGTCCTTCGATTCGAGCTTCTCCCAGTCGTTCGTCCTGTAGTAGAAATCCATCTTCTCATCAGGGAGAGAGTGATACAGGATCGAGTCCTCTTCGCCTTTCCGGGCACGACGGCGGTTCTTCCGTACCGATTCCTCGTACGACACCCTGATGTACATGAGTGAGGCGCGCCTCAGGACCTCCTCGTGGAGATGGCCCAGTGCCTCCTCAATCCCCTTATCGCCCCCGCGTGCGAACTCGATGAGCATTGTCATAGTGTCGTGGTAGGAGGGGTTGCGCGCAAGCTTCTTCCGATACTCGAGGTTGATCCGCTCGATGTAGAGGTTCCAGATAAACGGATCGTTGAACCAGTACTTCTCGTCGGTCCAGATGCGGGGCTTGCCGTACCGCGTGAGAATATCGTCGATTTCGAATGTCTCCCAGACGTAGACGAAATCATCGAGCTCCTCAAAGCTCCCGATGTGAAACCGCTCAAGCCGCTCGGCAGGGTCGGCCTTCTTGAGGAAGTCGATGACTTCTGACTTCCCCGCTGCGGGGCGGCCGGTGATGATAAGAATAGGCAGATGTGGCTTCTCCATATGTCCTCCTGCAGGCGTTCGATACCGTGTGAAATGACGCGACCGCGCCTCCGCGTCACTTCACTTCTTCGATACGGTTCTCAATCGTCGAGGTGATAACCTTCTGCTTCCGTGCCTCCTCTTCGACCGCGGCGAAGACAGTCTTCTTCAGGTAGATGACTTGTCGGAGCTCCACGCCGAGATACCTCTTTGCCTCGCCGACGAGATAGTCGCTTGCGGCGCATACGTACATCCGCGTGTCACTCAGAGGCTTTCCGTTGATTTCAATCGAGACGATCTCTCCCGTCCCATCTGGCCGCTTCCTCCATCGACACTTGATCCCAGATGTCTGAACCGCCGGCTTCCGGTCGATGAAGTATTGCAGGATGGAGCGGATCTCGCGTCCGCTCAGCTGGAAGGCTGCGAGAATGTTCCGGAAGGGGAGCACTTCAAAGAGCTGCCTCTTCGTGAAGGGCCCCGCCGGTACGTTGGCGCGGATGCCGTGCGTGTTCATGAACGCGATCTCCGCCCCCGCTGCATCCCTCTGCGCCTCGGCGACGAAGTCTCCAATGTTGCTCTCGCCTCCGTTCGATCGGACCCAATCCTTCGTGAGTGTCGCGACCACTGCGCGGTACTCCTCATCGATGCGGCTCTGGACCGAATCGACGAAGTGCGTGAGTTCGGTCGCCGGTCGTTCCGTGCGGGCCCAAAGCGGGATAAGCCGTCCCTTGAAGGCTGTGACGTTGTGTCGCTCCACTGTGAGATTGAGAACACCGAGGTTCTCGCAGTTCGACCCTGTCTGTACGATGATGATTCCATTGACCACACGTGGGGAATCGAGGCGCGTATGCGAATGCCCGCCCACGACGACGTCGACGCCGGTGATATTCGCGGCAAGCGAGGAATCGTCCTCGAACCCCTGGTGCGTCAGGGCGACGATGATGTCGGCAGCCGATTTCAACGTGTCGACAAACCTTTTGACGGTCTCGATGGGCGAAAGAACCTTGATCCCGGTGAGGCTCGACTGGTTGACGAGGTTGTAGAGCATTTGCGACGTCACGCCGATGACACCGATCCGCAATCCTGCGCGGGCAATAACTGTGTACGGCCTATTGCCGACGGGGAACGCACCCTCCCCATTCACGACGTTCGCAGAGAGCGTCGGGAAATGAGCGATGCGCGAGAGCTTCAGGAGATTCTCCTGCGAGATATCGAAGTCGTGGTTGCCGATGCACCACGCGTCGTACCCGATCAAGTTCATCATCTCGAAGAGCGCTCCGCCCGAGGCTCCTCTGTAGTCGAGCTCCGTGATGGGATTCCCTGTCATCACATCACCTGCGTCGAGAAGGATGGCATCAGGCACAGACCTGCGCACGCTGTCGACGGTGAATGAGAGCTCCTTGAATCCGCCGATGAGGGGGCGCGGCGTCTGCTTCACCCAGAAGGCCTCATGAGGGACGAAGCTCGCGTGGATGTCGTTCGTGTGAAGGATGGTGAGCGTCTTCGGCTGGGCAGACGTTGACGAGGGCGGAAAAAGGAGGAGCGAGAAAAGGAGGGAGAGATGTGTGATTCGGTGCAGAGAGATTTGCATGATCTCCTCAAAGGTTCATTGATGGTCTGGCCAAAATATAAAAAAATGGATTTTGAAAAGCGTGTGTCGCCACCTTTTTACTTCGCCCCCGCCGGGATACGCTCCCTGTCCCGCCCCGAGGATGCGCTTCACAGGATCATCGCGGTCTCCGGGGGAAGAACGCTCTCAGTGTGAGGGCCGCTGTCGCGTAGGCGCCGATACTTACGACGGTGATGAGCAATTGTGTCCCGGTCGAGGTCGAGCCGAGCAAAGGGAGGTATGAGGCGGGGGGAGCTGCGGCCGGGAGAAAAAGGGCCGAGACGGCACCGATCAGGGCATACACGGAACTGAGTCGCTCCTTTTGATGCTCGCCTTCAATGCTGGAGCGGAGGACCAAGTAGGCACCACAGAGCAGGAAAATCGCTGTGGGTCCGGCTGGAAGAAACCCGGCCGGCCCCCCCCCGGACGAGAAGAGCGTGGATAGGCGAGGGGAGGCCCCAGGAGCAGCGGAGAGGAGCACGAGCACAATTGAGAGAGCAGAGGCAGCAAGGCCCCCATAGACAATCCATGGACTCCAAGGGTGAGGATGCGGCTCGGGTTCTGGGTGGGGCAGGTTCTGCGGTGCAACATCCGACCCGTTCGAAGTCTCCTCGTCTGCCTCGGAGTTGAATCCCGCACCCCGCCGAAGGAAGACGAGTGAACGGAAGGCGAGATGGAGAAGCGACGCGAGTCCCCACAGCTCACAGAAGAAGGCGGCGGCCCTGTCGAGGGGTATCCCTGTCATCGGGTGTCCCCGTCTTGGACGAGAGGCGAATCGTTGAAGAAATCGCTCAGTGCCTTTAACACTTTCTCGCGAGTTGCCGCAAGGAGCGGGACGTCGGGGAGCGTGTCAAGGAATGTCCTGCCGTACGACTCCCGCACGAGTCGTGGATCGAGGCAGAGAACGCAACCGCGGTCGTGCTCGGTTCGGATGAGACGGCCGAATCCCTGCAGGAATCGCATCGCGGCAGCCGGGAGAGCGTAGTCGCGGAACGGATTTCCACCTCTTGCCTCGATGAGCTCGGACCGCGCCGACACAAGCGGGTCACCGGGGACGGGAAAAGGCAGCCGCGTGATGACGACGAGGCTCAGACTTTCACCGGCGACGTCGATCCCTTCCCAGAAGGAATTCGTCCCAAAGAGGACGGAGCTCACATCCTCACGGAAGCTGCGGATTGCCTGTGCACGGGGAAGCTCTCCCTGGCGGTATGTCTCAAGACCAAGCGCTCGGATCTCATCGGCGGTCGAGCGGTAGATCCGGTTCAAGAGGTGGTGGGATGTGAAAAGGACGAGTGCCCGCCCCTTTGCCGCCCTTACCGCATTGATGACCATCCCACGGACGTTCTGCTCGTAGTCGGGGTGGCGTGGGTCGGGCATGTCGACAGGGACGAGGAGAAGCCCCTGGCGGCTGTACGAGAATGGGGAGTGGAGAAGGAGAGTCACTGACCGGGCGGTCTCCCGCTTCAGTCCGGCCCCCTCGTGGAAGAAGTTAAAGGAACCGCCGATGGCGAGTGTTGCACTGGTCAGGACGGCGGCATCCAGGTTCGCGAAGAGATACTCGTTGAGGAATGAGGACACCTCGGTCGGCGCGGCGCAGAAGCTCAGGTCGCGCTTTCCCGTGCGCGGTCGATTGTCTGTTCCGCTCCGGTGCTGCGGCCTGTCGGGCCTGCTTGTTCCTCCGCTGGCAGGCAGCTCCGCCCAGCGGACAAAGGCGTCGTCCAGG
The DNA here is from genome assembly GCA_002779395.1 of Ignavibacteriales bacterium CG07_land_8_20_14_0_80_59_12. Classification (GTDB taxonomy): domain Bacteria; phylum Bacteroidota; class Ignavibacteria; order 0-14-0-80-59-12; family 0-14-0-80-59-12; genus 0-14-0-80-59-12. Next base: position 2,797 of record PEWR01000132.1, on the reverse strand, counting down.
TCGGAGAGAAAGATCTTCTGCGCGCCGAAGTGAATCTCTTGGAGGTCCAGGAGGGTGGTGAGGAGCTCGGCGGTTCGACGCTGCATGTCCGCGTCTTCGGAATCGTCAGGAGCGAGTTTCAGGAGTCCCTCGGTTTCCTTTCGAAGAGACTCAAGCGGTTGGAGCAGGAGCGGGAGCTCTTTCGAGACGAGGTCGTGGAATTCAATATCAGATTCGAGTATCGGGTCGAACCGCAGCTTCTGTGCCCAGGGGAAATCTCCGGCGAAGCGCGATTCGTAGAGATGCGTCGCAGCAGAGAAAAACTGGCCCGCGGCCCTGCGTGCGTCGGCGACAAGCTGCGATGCGTTCTTTACAAGCCTGGAGAGCCGCTGCTTCTGCCCTTTCCCCGCAAGATGAAAATTCACTTTATGGGCGAAGCGTGAAAGGGCTCCTTCTCCCTTGCGCCCCGTGACAAGCCTGTCGAGCACTCTCTCAAGAAGTGAGAAGGAGAACGCAAGCGACGCTGCTTCGACCGCTTCACCTTCAAGGCGGTGCGCTTCGTCGATGACGAGGCGCCTGTACGGAGGAAGGACACCGGTCCCGTCAGGGCTCCTTGACTTGAGGACGACATCGCTCAGCAGGAGTGAGTGGTTGACGAGAACGATGTCTGATCTTTGTGCATCGCGCCGGTCCCGGAGAAACGTGCAGACACGTGCGTAGCCGCAGCGTGAGCCGAGGCAGAGGTGTGAGTTCACCTCCACGCTGCGCCAGACTCTGGGGGGCGGCTCGAACGGGAGATCCGACCGGCGGAAGCTCTTTGCGGCTGTCGTCCATTCGCTGATTCTTGCGAATGACTCCTGATCTTCCTCCGTCCAGCCGAGGGGGAGCATTCCCCGTGCCTGGTCGGCCCGGTCGAGGCAGAGGTATTGCTGGGCACCTTTCAGAAGGGTTGCCGTGAACGGAGTGCCGAGTGCGCCGCGCAGGAACGGGAGGTCTTTCTCCCACAACTGGTCCTGAAGGGGAATTGTCGCCGTGCTGACGATGACGGGACCGTGAGACGACTCTCTCTCAAGAATCGCGGGAACGAGGTAGGCGAAGCTCTTCCCGATCCCTGTCCCCGCCTGCACCGTCAGGATTTCATTCTGCTCAAAGGCGTGGACCACCGCCTCGGCCATGGAGAGTTGTTCCGCGCGGAGACGAAAATCGGGGCTCTTCTCTGCAAGCGGGCCGTTTTCCGAGAAAACTTCGCGAACTGTGTCCAGAATTGACATGCCCAAGTTTGCTTCTGATTAAGCAATATATGAAAAACTCTGCAGAACTCGAAGAAGTGTGCCACCTCTGTCAAGTCGGTCCGGTGGGGGAAAATCCCATTTACGAATGCGTGCCTGCAGACGAATCAGTATGCTGAAAGAAACCCGCCGAGTTCTTCGCCGAAATTCCATGGGATTTCGACGCTCTTACTTGACTTTGAAACTAAAAGCGTTAAATTCATGTCTATGGTGGGGAAGAGTGGGGGAATAGGGGGGACACTTTTCTCCAGTTCTCGGCTTTCCGTAACTTATTGTATCGCAGACTGAAGCGGCATTCAACTGAATCGGCCGGCTCAGGGGGAGGAGTGTCCCATGTCGTCATTCAAGGGTCGATATGACTACACCGTCGACAACAAAGGACGGCTCAACATTCCGGTAAAGATCCGGAAGAGTCTTTCGCCTGAAGCGAACGACACGTTCATCCTCACCCGTGGGTACGAGCAGTGCCTCTTCCTCTATCCGCTCGACGAGTGGAGCAAGCTCGAGACGTCGATCCGAGACCTTCCAACGGCGGATGGACAGAACCGTTACTTCGTTCGCACTCTTCTTCAGTGGACCGTCGAAGTTCAGCTCGACAACCAGGCTCGCGTTGCCATCCCGCAGAAGCTTTTGGAGTTTGCACGCATCGAGAGCGAAGTCATTGTCCTTGGAGTTCTCGAGCGCGTCGAGATCTGGAACCCTGCGATCTACGAAGCCTACATGACGAGCCAATCGGTCTCGTACGAAGATGTGGCGGCTACCGTGCTCCGCCCGAAATCGTAGGAAGTCGCCGTCACGCGAAGGTGCAGCATGGATACATCCTATCACACGCCTGTTCTCCGCGACGCGGTCGTATCACTCCTTGTCCGCCGGGATGACGGTACGTACGTCGACTGTACGCTCGGGGGCGGGGGACATGCCGAGGCGATCTGCGAGCGGCTCTCACAACGCGGAAGGCTCATCGGGATAGACAGGGACCCCGACGCAACCGCCGCCGCTGCACAACGGCTTTCCCCCTTCGGGAGAAAAGCGGAGATTATTCGCGCGTCGTTCTCTGAGTTCCCGGTGCTTCTGGGCGGCCGCGGGATCGAAGCGGTCGACGGCATCCTCTTCGACCTCGGGGTGTCGTCGCATCAACTCGACGACAGCAATCGTGGGTTCAGTTACAGAGGAAGTGGGCCGCTCGATATGCGGATGGATCCGAGCGCGGAGCTCACGGCCGGTGTGCTCCTCAACGAGCGCGATGCGGCTGAAATCGCCGACATCCTGTTCACCTTCGGAGAGGAGCGGTACTCGCGAAGGATTGCGCGGCGGATTGTAGAAGCGAGGCAGCGGGCACCTCTCGAGACGACGGCGGATCTCAGCGCAGCGGTTGAGCGGAGCGTGGGGAAGAAGTTCCTGAGGAAATCCCTGTCGCGCGTCTTCCAGGCGCTTAGAATTGCGGTGAACGATGAGTTTCTCGAGCTCGAGAGCGCTCTTCACTCCGCCGTCGAGATGCTTCGGCCGGCGGGAAGGATAGTCGTCATTTC
>PEWR01000137.1:12122-14049 GCA_002779395.1 Ignavibacteriales bacterium CG07_land_8_20_14_0_80_59_12 | reverse complement strand
AAGCGCGTTCATTGAAACTTACGATGGATGTGCCAGTTGGATTTGCGTGACGAACGCCTTTGATACTGGGATGTAGCCTCGCGATTGGGCTGATTTCGCCTGTTATCAGGCACTGACCAAGAACAGCATCGCTACTCGACTTGTACGCTTCCCATGCCTGACGGATGGCGGAGTCTTCATGAACAAAACTGCCGTTGAACATGAACACAAGGTTGCCGCCTTTCAAAACGGATTCAAGGTGAGGAACGACTTTGGGATGTTCTCTGCCCTGTGTTGGATCATACTTATCCAGAAAGGCAATGACCGCTTTTGCCGCAGGCGAGTCAACTTTGCGGAGCATTTCCTGATTCCATTGTTGAAACGCCTCGAAGCGTTTAACAGCATATTCTGGGTCTTTTGCTTCTTTGTCTGATAGTCCCAAAACATAAACGCAGTTATCCCATAGATAATTTGCGGATATATTGACGGCTCGCTTGACTTGTTCAGGAATAATCATTCGGCGCGGTCGTTCTTCCATTTTCTTTCCGCGTTGTACCTGTTCAAAGAGCGGAAAAACATCCAGCAGTTCGCCTTTTGCAGAAATGTTCAGCGCAAAACTTATACCAATCGCACTATACCCAGGCGGTGCGATATCGCTTTCGGGGTCGCTGGACAAAATATCATAGTAGCGAGTCAATGCTTGTAAGATCATTGCCTTACCTCCAGGTTGGTCAAGTCCAGCACGCCATCGTTCAGTGTGGCTTTGAAGAATTTTGGCTTGATGTCTTTCGAATCTGAGAAATCTATATCATACAACATCCAGCCCAATTCCAAATCTCCAAGCGGACTTTGTGGAATCTCTGCGCTCTCTTCGATCAACTCCAACTTTGCGCCAAACTCGCGTGTTCCCAAACAAGGCGCGTGGAAATGTTGCCCCTTACGTAAGCGGCGCAGAGCGATGTTGTAGTGCTTTTCCACGGTATCTTCCGCGCCTGCTTTATCGGTCATCTTAAAGTGTGCCTCGATGATGTAATCCACGTTTTTCAGCACAAGGGCGGCACGCTGTTGGCGATTGTCCACAGCAGACAGATACATCGGCTCAATGGTTGTGCCGTTCATCCTGCGCCGTGCCTCGCTTTCAGAAGCCTTCTCGCTCACCTCATTGCGCCGAATGTTGGTGAACTCGATTTCTTTCAGCACATGGATTTTGTCTATCACCCAGCGGATGGCGGGCTTCCAGTACACCGCTTCGATGATCCCACGCGCCGCCGAAGGCGTGATGATGTCATAACTGACCCGTTCCACCTTCATTTCGGGGCGGGTGAATAGGGCGTAATCGCCGCTTACCCGAATCTTGATTCCGTAGCCCATAGGTAAACCTCCTGTTTGGATTAATCAAAGAATACCGCTTCGCCGCCAACATCGGCAGGAAGAATGAGACCTGTGTTCTCATCGTAGTAATCCATGTTGTTCAACACTTCGTAAGTTTCATTATACGTTTCAATCACTCCTTTGCTTTGCAATTTCTCAAACTCGTTCTCATAGATATTGACGGTGTACATTTGTAACTGTCTTGCGAACTTATAGGGGAAGGGATGATATTTCGCCCGTTCAAGCAGTTCCTTTGCCTCCTCGTTATAGAGAATGACAACGGCTATAGTGTTGTTTTCGATCAACCTGAAATCCTCAGCCGCTTTTTTGAAATCAAAATCCAACTCACCCGTGTTTTTTTCGAAATAGGCAAGAATCTTTTTGACATCGAACGCAGTTTTTTCGTCTTGAAGGTTGTACAAGAAATTGAAATATGCCTCGATTGCCTGCTTCGAGTCGGGCTGGTCCTTGAAATCACGCAAAATACTTTCTGCCACAGTCGCACCTTGTTTGATAAATATCGGTGCCTTTTTGATGAATGGTGTCTCAGGCGCAAAGACAAACACGTCTCCCATGG
>PEWR01000137.1:934-12064 GCA_002779395.1 Ignavibacteriales bacterium CG07_land_8_20_14_0_80_59_12 | reverse complement strand
CAGAGAACGATAGCCCACGGGGAAGTCCACGTCAATGCCTGCTTCCATTACTTGGGTGGAAACAACGCGGCAGGACAATTTATCTGCAAGCCGTTGCCGAATCGTTTTCAGTGTCTCTTTGCGGTGCGCGGGACACATCAGCGTGGAGAGATGGAAACGAACTTTACCTGCCAGGCCGTCGAATAGCCCTTTGGCATGTCTGCGCGTGTTGACAATGCACAGTACCTGCTGGTGGGCGTTGATCTTTTCAATCAATTCCGCGTCTGGAACTTTGCCAAGATTTTTGATCTGCACCCGTTTGTAAAAATCGAACAATGCCTGCGAGTCGGGAACCAAGTCAGTGAAATTCACGCCAGGCAGACGCTTGTCCAGCGCCGGTTGTGTCGCCGTGCAGAAGACCGCGCTTGCGCCGTAGTTTTGAACCAATTCTTTCACCGCCAACATGCAAGGGTCTAAATACTCGCGCGGCAACATTTGCGCTTCGTCAAAAATAATCACGCTCTTGGCAAGGTTGTGCAGTTTGCGGCAACGCGAGGATTTATTGGCAAATAGCGACTCGAAGAATTGCACGTTGGTTGTGACGACAATCGGGATGTCCCAATTCTCCGAAGCCAGTTTCAATTTATCCAAAACGTTTTTGGTTTGATCGTCGGCAGACTCTGTGTTTTCGTCGCGCTTCGGATTCCAATCGAAGTTGGAGTGATGTTCAAGGACATTTTGCTCGCCCAAACATTCTTTAAACACACCCGCGTTTTGCTCGATGATGGTGGTAAACGGGATGACATAGATGACCCGTTTTAGTCCGTGCTTGACCGCGTGATTCAACGCAAATGCCATCGAAGCCAAAGTCTTCCCGCCGCCTGTCGGGATGGTGAGTGTGAAATAGCCTTGCTCCGAGTCGGCTTTCTCGATACAGGCTTTCAGGGTTTCCGTTCGTTTCTTGTTGATGTCGCTGACTGGGTTCTCAAATTTCCGCAAATGGGCATTGAGTTTTTGACTCAAGTCTTCGATACTGGCATATTCCCCGCGCGGCTTTTCACCTTCGTTCATGTAGGTTTCGGTTTCCTGGAAGTCGGCGTCCACCAACGCGGAATATAACATGCGTGTCATAAATGCGAGTGAAAACCCTTGATGTTCTTGGGCTGTCTTGATGGAGCGCGATTTCACCGCCAATGTCGCAGTGTCAATTTCTGTTTTGTAGGCGCTGAAATCTTCCAGTTTTGTCTTACCAGGATCAAGCCGAGCCGAAAGTGTGCCCTCGCCTCCCACGTCAATCGCGCTACCGTGATCAGGCAATCCCGTGTGATGCCCTGCGATGCAATACGCCAGCATGGTGGCAAGCCATTCTTCAAGATCATTCTCGTTGAATAACTCAATGGCTGTTCTGGCTCCTGCAGTGGCGTGATCCACCTTGCGCGGCGAACCGTCCAACCGCGCCTGAAACGCTTTGGAATATTTGCCAAGATCATGCAACAATGCCGCCGTCCGCGCCAATTCTGAGACGCCCGCGTCCGCGCCAAATTTTTCAGCCAGATCAGCCGTGTTGAAAAGATGGTCTTTCAAAAGTTGCCATTCGGATTTATCAATTTCCTTTTTGGAATGGGCGTAATATTGGGTTTGATTTTGCGCCGATTCCATCACCTGATACACCTCTGCCAGCTTCCTCGTCTCGCGCACGAGCGCTTCCCTCAGCCCCTCTGGCTCAATCACCTCCACATCGGCGCCCCACTGCCGAACCCATGGCACTATCTCCTGGACTTCACTAATCTCCGCGCGCCAGATCAATTCGCCTGTTGCCGGATCTTCTTCCACTCGCTCGGATGGATGCCATCTCGTCTCGCGTACGCGGCGAGCCACATCCCGGCTGAAGCGCAGCATGACCGTCGTGGGCTTGTCCTCCGAATCGAACCAGATGCCCCACGCACCGGATAGCAGCTTCACGGGATCAAAGTCAGCCGGGACTTCAAATGGCTCTCCAGTGAGCGAGATGCCCTGAATGCGCTCGACCTTGCGCGTGCGGATCTCACCCAGCGGTTCGGCTAAGCCAATCGCATATGTGCTGTAGCCGATGGCAGACGGCTCGAGGAAGTAGGGCGAGAAGGTGTGCTCAAAGGGGCGTTTGCCGTGGAGCGGGAGGTATACCATGCGGACTTTCTGACTCAAGGACCATGCCTTTGCCAGAGTCTCCAGAGTCCGTACATAGTTGGGTTGAAGGACTGCCTGACCATCGCGCAGTGCCTCCGAGGTGCGAACGATGTGCCTGCCGATCTGGGGGGCGACGCCTTGCTCCAGCGCGAGTCCGACTTTGAGCAACGCCTCGACGACGTGCGGATTTGGCTTGTCACTGTGCCGGGCCAGAAGCCGCGCCGCCAAGAACACCGCCATACTCTCGTCGAGGGTCAACCGGATGTTCGTAAGATAGGCGTCGCGGTTGATCGCGATCCGCCCTCTTTCGTCTTCATAGATCGGCACGCCCAGCTCGCCAAGGTCGGCCAGCATCCGGTTGATTGTGGAGCGGTTGACACCGCAAAGGCGAGCCACCTCAGCTTGCGTTATGGGTTCGCTTTGTGCACACAGAAGCTGCTCTACCTGCAATAGCCGGGCAGACTTGCCCTGTGTTCGTTTCATTTGTTCTCTCCATACGCAACCACGTCGAACTGCGTCGTTTCGTGGATGGCAACGCGCCGGACGTGATCTATGCAGACTCCACCGAATCCAGACACGGTCACAGTTCCCCCAGGGAGGAATCCTCTTGTTCCCCGTGTCGTGGCTTCCAGATGCTTCACGGTCTCCTCGCCTGAAAACGCTGCCCGATGTCGACCTTAGAAAGGATTGGGAGCAGCCCGCAGACCTCCGCGCAGGGCTTATCGGTCAATTGGCCCGAGTCTCATGCGACCCGGCGCCCTGAGCACGGAACCAGTATTCGCAACAATCTACAAGACCCGTGTTGCAGGTACTGCAACAGCGCGAACCCGCCCCTGAGAAATACCGACGAATTGTGCGTTGGAGGTTCAATGTGTCAACTCAGATCGAAGGAAGGTGGCGAAGAAGGGGGTCGGGGTGTCTCAAACGACACTGCAGCACATTCGGTAGAGGAGGAAAAGGACGAAAGGAACATGCTTGCCTCCAAATGTCAGGGCCCTGTCGCACAGTCAAGCGGACTGATGCATCCCCACAACCCCCGAAGAAAATGATGTCGAGCCGGGTGATACCATCATGCATCCCGATTAGCCCCCCGCCCGGAGAAGAGCGAATCCTTCAGACTCGCGAATGGAACACGCGGTAAGAAGCTGGATCGGACATCAGGCAATTTAAGAATCAGCGGTCCAAAGCGCAAGGCCTCTGATCAACTTAAATTCTGGCGCAGGAATCGCAGGGCCGTTGGAGTGGAATCCGTGCTGACTTGAAGAGAGAATGATCCGAGTGAAGTGAGAATGCGGACTCACTCATAAACCGGTCGAGCGGCGAATGCGAGCGATGGTCTCAATGTCTGGAGCGAAGGGAAGGACTGGCGAGGCGGGAAGCGACAAGAGGTGAGTCTTGGCGAAGGGAGTGCGCTTCACCTTCATGTTATAGGCGATGACCATGAGCGTTTCGAGATTGACGACATCGAGACTGTTGTAGGCAAGAAGTGTCTCAAGCGCGCGGTCGTTGTTGCTGCTGACATAGTTGTCCCACAGGAGAACGGCGAAGTACCCGTCCACGCCTTCAAGCTCGTTCCGCCCAATGCCGACCCGCTTCTCGCACGCCTTCAGGCCGCCCATGTAGCCGAGGCTCTTCAGCACGTACCGCAGGTCGATGTGCGCCTGCCGAAGTTTTACCTTGAGGTCCCGTTCGATAAACGGTAGATCGAAGCACTTCCCGTTGTAGGTGACGAGAAGCTTGTAGCGCCGGATATCGTCCTCGAAGTCCGCAAGGTTCTGTCCCCAAACGTAGTGAGAGAGCCGGGAGCCGTCATAGACGACAATCGTGGTGATGTGGCTTTCGAATCCAAGGCCGGTCGTTTCGATGTCGAGGTACGCGGTGGTGTGGCGGAACTCTGGGAATAGGCGCCAGTGCTGGTTGACCGGAAGGAGCCGGGCAAAATAGGACGGATCGCTCAGCTCAAGGTTCTTGCGAGATTCGTCGAGGAGGATCTTAATGCGGTCGCGCGTTGAGGCAAGACGCGGAAGCTTTTCTGCCTCGGAGAGCATGTCCCACGAACCGACACCGACGGACCAGAGCTGCCGCTCACGCTGAAGGCCGATCCCGGGGAGGTGGCAGAATGTGCTGCGGAGCATTTGGGAGCCTCACGACGGTTTCTTGCCGAGGTAGTCGGTTAATCTCTTGAGCAGGACCTCCTTGTCGTAAGAGATGGCGATGTCCTCTGCGGGCTCCGATGCTGTGAGGGCGACGTCGCTGAGCTTCACCGGACCTGTGACATCGAGCTTCGAAAGAACGTTCGGTGTGTCGATGAACCTCGACATCTTGTTGAACTGACTTATCCCACCGCGGTTTCCTTCATGGTGGAGCGTGAGGAAGAGATTGTTCTTCGCGCGCGTGATGGCAACGTAGAATATCCTTTGCTCCTCTTCTATCTCGTCTTCATAGTCGAGTGAGAAGCTCACCGGCAAAACGCCGTCGATGAGACCGAGAAGGAACACCGTGTCCCACTCAAGCCCCTTCGCAAGATGGATGGTCGAGAGTGTGAGCGGCTTCTCTTCCTCCGGCGTTTCCGGCTCGACGCGCCACACTCCCCTTTCCGGCGGCTCGATGGCGAAGTCGGCCAAAAAGTCCTCAAGCGAGTCGTAACGCATCGAGATTTGCCGGAGTGTCTCGAGGTCGTTGTTTCTCAAGTGCCAGTCGTCGAACCGGTTCTTCAGGATCGGGGCGTAGTACTCAAGGACGAGACTGAGCTGGGCGCCAACGTTGATCGACTCGTTGTACGCTGTGTTGAGCACCGAGCGGAGCTTCGCTGCACCTTCCCCGAACCGCCTCCCCTGCTGCTGCTCAAAGACATCGTTGACGATGTCGACGAAGCTCGGCGCGGCGAGGATGTCAGCCACAAGCCGGTCGGATATCCTGGGGCCCACGCCGTCGATCAGCATGAGAACCCTGTTCCATGAGAGTTCGTCCTTCGGATTCGTGAGAACCTTAAGGTGCGCCATCACGTCCTTCACGTGCGCGGTCTCGTAGAACTTCAGTCCGCCAAACGTCTGGTACGGGATGTTCCGGCGGGCGAGCTCCGCCTGAAGCGGAATAGAGATGTACGACGAACGCGAAAGCACCGCCTGGTGGCTGAGTGTCGTCCCTTCATCGCGGAGCTCCTTGATCTTCGAGGCAACACACTCCGCCTCCTCGACGGCATCGCGGAAGAAGAGCAGCTGAGGACGCGCCCCAGTCACATTCCTGGCGGACACAAGGCACTTCGAGTACTTGTTCTTCATGTTCTCAAGGACGGTGTTTGCAACGTTGAGAACCGACTGTGTGCTCCGGTAGTTCTCTTCGAGCTTGATGACCCTGCAATCTGGATACTGGTCGGGGAACCGCATGATGTTCTCGTGCGACGAGCCGCGAAATCCGTAGATGCACTGGGCATCGTCCCCCACAACCATGATATTGCGGTGAGGCTCCGCAAGGATGGCAGTAATCTCACCCTGAAGCTTGTTCGTATCCTGGTACTCGTCCACCATGACGTAGCGGTAGCGCCCCGCCATCCGCGCCTTCATCTCATCCGTGTCGAGGAGAAGCCGAAGGAAAAGGAGCAGGTCGTCGTAGTCGATGTAGTTCTTCTTGAGCTTGTACTCGGCATAAGTCGCGCGAAGCTTCTCGATGTCCTCGGCGAACTCGATAAAATGGGGGTACTCCTTCTTGAGGACATCGCCGACGGAGACCGCCTTGTTGATCGACATGCTGATGATGCTCCGCAGTGTGTCCTTCCGCGGAAATCGCTTCTCCTTGTCGAAAAAGCCGAGCCGTGTGCTGCAGCGGTGGATGGCCTCCTCGGCATCCCCTTCGTCGAGGACGGAGAAGCCCTCCGTGAGGCCGATCGTCTTCCCATACTTCTTGAGAGTCTTGTACGCAAAGGAGTGAAAGGTGCCGCCGTCCACGCTCTTGCATCGCGGATCGTGCTGTGAGGCGCGCGAAAGCATTTCTCGTGCGGCCTTCCGCGTGAACGTGAGAAGCAGGATCGAGCTCGGGTTGACGTTGCTCTGAACAAGATGGAGGACACGGTATTCGATCACGCGGGTTTTCCCCGATCCTGCACCTGCAAGCACAAGAACCGGTCCCTCTGTCGCCCTGACCGCCTGCAACTGCGATGCGTTGAGGCGCTCTCGAATGTCAATCATGATGGACCGCTGACTGGTTGGTGAGGCACTACGGGGGGATCCTTCTACGTCTGGCCGCTGTAACTACACGGAAAAGCCCCGTGCCGTATCGTGCGACCGGGGCTTTGAGTGCGGAAGGCGGGACTTGAACCCGCATGCCCTTTCGAGCGCCACCCCCTCAAGATGGTGTGTCTACCAGTTCCACCACTCCCGCAACTGCAAGTCGGTTTCATTTTCCGTGAGGCTGGCTGGGCTCGAACCAGCGACCCTCTGCTTAAAAGGCAGATGCTCTACCCCTGAGCTACAGCCCCTTTCAGGAGTTTCAATATACAAAGCAACCGCAGTCAAATCAAGAATGAATCAGCAGGCCCCCCGGGCTCTCACCGATGATGCTGAAAAAGGAAGAGGTCAAGCTCCCCTGTATCACACGAACGCAGATGCTGACCGTTGCTTCCTTCCGGATCTGGCGGGGTTGGGCACTGTTCCGTTGCACAGGACTTGACCTCTTCAAAGAACGTACGTGGAGCAGACGGGAGTCGAACCCGCGACCTCTAGAGTGCGATTCTAGCGCTCTCCCAACTGAGCTACTGCCCCGCTACCGGGTGTGATGTAATCCACTGGTTGTAATATACACGTTTCGGAGAATTATCTCAACAGCGCCGCAAAGACGAGGCCGAGCCATGCTCAGAGTGACATGGGGGTAGCGCTGCACTCGCTGCGTGGCCTGCAATCACGCGTGGATCTGCACGTTATTCCCCCACCGTCACGTCCCGCCCTTCAAACTCACTTGCAAGCCGCCGGAACATCACCGGGACGGGTCCATACGGTCTTCCTACGCCGCGAACCCGCTAAGAATCTCAGCTGCCTCTTCCACCTGCGTGCGCGACACGTCAAGGTGCGTCACCGCGCGGAGCTTGCCGGGGCTTCCGGCGCTGACAAGGACACCCCTCTCTGCGAGCTTCCTTATCAACGTCTCCACCTCCAACTTCTTTCCGCGGATACCGAGAATCACGATGTTCGTCTGCACGGTCGCAAGGTCGACCGAGAAGAAGGGATTCTCCGCTGCTCTCTCCGCAAGCACGCGGGCGTTCGCGTGGTCCTCCGTAAGCCGCCCGATATTGTGGTCGATCGCGTAGATACCGGCGGCTGCGAGGATCCCGGCCTGCCGCATTCCCCCGCCGAATATCTTCCTGTACCGCCGCGCGGTCGCGATGAACTCCTTCGATGCCGCGATCACGGAACCGACCGGCGCACCCAATCCCTTGGAGAGACAGACACTCACTGAATCGAAGTACTTCGCGTACTCCTTCATCCGGATGCCCGTCGCGACGGAGGCATTCCAGAGTCGGGCTCCATCGAGGTGCATCGTGATCCCATGACGCTCTGCGAGCGAACGAATGGATTTGATCCCGTCGAGGGGGTAGATCGTCCCACCGGCACGGTTATGTGTATTCTCGAGCTCGATCACCCGGGTCCGGGGCATATAGTACGCGGGGGGGCGGATCGCCTCTTCGATCTGCTCTGCCGTCAGCACGCCGTTCACGCCGGGGAGCGGATGCAGTTGAATCCCAGAGAGAATCGACGGCGCTACGGTCTCGTAGTTGAACACATGGCCGCCGTACTCAAGGATGACTTCGTCTCCCGGCTGGGTATGAACCTTCAGGGAGACCTGGTTCGCCATGCATCCGCTCGGGACAAAAAGCGCATCCTCCTTGCCCAGGAGCTCGGCCACTTTCTCCTGAAGCCGGTTGACGCTCGGGTCTTCGCCGAAGACATCGTCCCCGACTTCAGCCTCGGCCATCGCCTGCCTCATCGCAAGCGAAGGCTTCGTGACTGTATCGCTCCGAAGATCAATCATCTTTCTTTCCATCGCCCTTTGCGCCCTTTCGAATGAAGATACCGACAAGAAGAACCAGCAGCCCGGCCGAAGTCACGACCTGCGCAAACAGGTCGCCGTGCGACGAATAGAAGGTCGCACCTCTCAACGGAGTGACATCGCCTCTCACGACAGCCTCTGTGAAGAGTGTCGTCTCCTGATGGAACCTTCCGTCGGGATCGATGAGACAGGAGATCCCCCCGTTTGCGCAGCGCACCACCCAGCGCCGGTTCTCGATGGCACGGAGCGCCGCGAACGCTTCGTGCTGATACGGCCCGTCCGTCTTGCCATACCAGCTGTCGTTCGTGATGACGACGATAAACTCCGCCCCTTTATGAACGAAGTGCCTGACGAGCCCGGGATAGATTGACTCGTAGCAAACGAGTGCCGAGAATCTTGCGGAGTCACCCGCCGCCCAGCCGCGCGGAACGAAGCTGAAGACTGTCGTGTCACGCCCGATGTTCCACATGCCGAGCCCGATGTCCCACATCATTGCGGCAAGGAATGGAATCTGGTCGACATATGGGGGGCGCTCGCCGAACGGGACGAGGAGTATTTTCCCGTAGGTCTGGATCCGGGACGCGCGAGGATCGAGGAGCATCGCGGCATTGAACGACTCGTACCAATCACCGCCAGCCGCTAGACGCTTGCTGCCGCGCGGGGCCTGCGCCGAGTCGGGGTAGAAGACCGCGTTTGGGAAACCGGTCAGGAGCGGTGCGCCGATCGTGTCGACGAGCTTTCTGAGAGCCGCGAGGTCGCCCGCGTGAGCGGATTGGAGGATGTAGTACGGAATCGCAGTCTCCGGCCAGATCAAGAGCTGGAGGCTGTCGCCCAGAGCGGCCGACGCGGTCATCTCCCTCAGCCGTTCGACCTCGGCCAGCTTGCTCCCCTGCCATTTCTCCCATGGGTCAATGTTCGGCTGAACCACTCCCACACGGAGGGGCTTCACATTGCCCTCTCCGTCGAAGGTCCGCCACATCCATATTCTGCCGCTCACTTCGGGAATCGCAACGAGCAGTACGATGACGGCCGCCCTGAGGAAAACCGGGCGTCGCATTGCCTGTCCATCGCGCGCCCCGATGAGCCGGACAAGAGAGAACAGCAGGACGTTCAGCAAAACAATCCAGAACGAGACGCCGTAGACGCCGGTCCATTCAACGTACTGAATGCGGGATGGGTCGAGTGCCTGAGAATTCCCGAGCGTGATCCAAGGAAACGCAATCTGTCCAAGAGCATGGGCGTACTCGAACCCGACCCAGAGGAAGGGGAACGCAACGAGGGCCCAGTCGAGTGAGAGACGCTTTCGAACGATCAGGTAGAACCAAACGGGGATGAGAAAGAAGAACGGATGGAGAAGAACAAGCAACCCGCCGGCAAGCATGAGGAACCCGTCGCGTGCGTCGACAAAGCCCCCCACCCAGTAGAGGGTGATGGCATTGAAGACGAGAAACGCAAGGTAAGCATAGCGGAGCTGCCGCCACGTCCCTTCCACCTCTTCGAACAGGATGAGAAGAGGGAGAAAGCCGACAAGTGCGAGAAGCGAGAACGGAAGGGGCGGAAAAGAGAGGCCAAGCAGCGCGCCGCTCGTCACTGCGAGAACGATTCGCCGGAGGGTGGTCTTCCTCGCCCCATCGGTCGCCGGCACCCGGCTTAGCCTCAGGGGCGCCATCAAAGCTTTCCCTGGAAAGTTGCGGCTGCCGATGAGAGCGCCTGAAGGAATCTCTCGTACTGGTACTCCGAGCTCGCAGCCATTGACTCAATCGATTTCATTGTAGCGAAGAGCGCAACAGCCTCCTTTCTCAGCCCCGAAGCGTCCCCCGCATGAAGTGCGGCTCTCTCGAGAAGAGTAAGGACAAGAAGCCACTCCGCAAGTTCCTCAAGCGATTCCTTTCGGAACCAAAGGACGTCTTCGAACCGGTTCACGCCCACGAAGCTCTGCACCTCCTCCTCATCGAGCAGGCCCTTAAGTTGCGGGACGAGTCCCTCTCCAGCCTGGAATCCGATGAGCTGGAGAACTCTCAGCAGCTCGACCTCGTGCCGCGACTCAAGACCGTCGGCCCCCAGGCTTCGAGCAACCTCTTCGAGACACACATCCATACTCCACCGACTCATGAGCTCGCCGGATGATATCCGCACGAGCGGCTTCAGTTCTTTCAGGAGGAGGTGCGGGAGGAGCACACGCCACCCCCCGCCGAACCAACGTTCCGGCAGCAAGCGAGAAAGGAAGCCATCCACATCCTCGGGGACCTCAGGCCCGGCATCTCCCCTCTCGTGAACCCCCAAGCCGCCAAGGAAGAGGAGTGCCTGACAATCACGACCGACCGCAGCGTCAAGCCCGGCTCGCGTCTTAGAATCGACTGCCTCGCCGGCCGACGCTGCGACTGCTTCAGCATTCTCCTTGAGAATCGAAAGGACGAGGTCCCTTTCTCCTCTGTGATACCCCATCACAAGCGTCTCGACACGCTCGGCTCGGAGGGCAGCCGCAACGGCCTCGTGGATCGGACGAAAGATGAGCCGTTTGAGTTCCTCGTCAACCGAGTTCACACCGCGTCCCTGCAGCTCATCGCACAGACGGTCGTATGGAGTTTCAGCCGATGTCCGCACTTCGCGGAAATCAAGAAAAACGTGGTACTTGAACGCACCGAGATCCACCAAGAAACCTTCCCGCCGGAGACGCTCGTTCGGCCGAATGTACTCAAGGCCGCCGGTTTGATCCCGGAGGATCACATACACCCCCGGTTCCGTGCTCAATGCAAGCCCATCTCCGAGTGTCCGCTGGACAATCCGTCCACCATCTCCGAGGAAACCGAGTGAGGTGCGCAGCCAGCCCTTCGCATGCGCGAAACGGTTGTTGTAAATGACAAGAGCCCGTTCCCCTCCGCTCCTGTTGCTGTAGGCGAACACATCCTCGTTGACCTCCCCGGACTCCGTGAAGCAGTCGTACAT
>PEWR01000137.1:0-902 GCA_002779395.1 Ignavibacteriales bacterium CG07_land_8_20_14_0_80_59_12 | reverse complement strand
GCTTCCGGAGGAGAGGGAACACCTCACGCTCATGACGGTCCACAAGCGCCGCATCCGGCTGCTCATCACGGTAGGGGTGACGGTACTCCATCCCGTACTTCTCGGTGAAGCCTTCGACTTGTCCGTGACCGAACATCGGGACTCCGGGCATCGTCGACATCAGGATACATACGCCGAAGTACTTATCGTCCTTCCCGAACTGCGCGATTGCAGTTTCTTCGTCGGGGTTATTCATGAAATTCACGAACCGCTTCAGGATCTGCGGGTTGTATTCGAGGACGTTCTTGATCACCGAACGGTAATTCGCATTCTCTTCCCTCTTCAGCATATTCATGAAGGCGCTGTTGTAGACGCGATGCATCCCGAGTGTGCGCACGAAGTACCCTTCCATGAGCCAGAACGCCTCCGCGAGGAGGAGTGTCTCCGGCGCTTCACGGTGGATGCGGTCGACCACTTCCCGCCAGAATTCCTGCGGCATGGCATCGTCGAACTCCTCCTTCGTCATCGCGAACGATGCACGCGAGGGGATAGCGCCGCCGGTGCCAGGCTGCGGGAACCAGAGCCGTTGGAAGTGCTTCTTCGCGAGAACCATCGCCGCATCGAACCGAATGATAGGGAACAGGTGTGCGACATGAACGATCGATCGGATGACGGCTTCGCGCACCTCGGGGTTGAGGAAGTCGAGCTGCGCGGTGTCGTTCCACGGCATGTGCGTCCCGTCGTTTCCATGGTAAATGTACCGGACATCCCCGGTCCACCGGTCGAGGCGTTTGAACACCACAGCCGCGTCGGCCTTCTGCCAGTACCCGTCCTCGAGAAAGACTCCCACGCGCTCGTCGTCACAGAGGTCGGGACCGTTGAAGCTGTAGTTCCAATAAGGCGATTCGTGCGACTGGATGAAC
>PEWR01000124.1 GCA_002779395.1 Ignavibacteriales bacterium CG07_land_8_20_14_0_80_59_12 | reverse complement strand
CAGGCGGAATCCTCGGTCCCGATCTGATGGAAGTCTTCCGGAAGCAGGCCCAGCGCTTCGGTGCAGAGATGCTCTTCGCGGATGTCATGAAGGTCGATTTTTCCGCCTGCCCCTTTAGAATCTGGTCAAGTGATACACTCTACACTGCAGATGCCGTCATCATTGCCACTGGTGCCTCGGCGAAGCTCCTCGGAATTGAATCCGAAAAAAGGTTCATGGGGTACGGCGTCTCAGCATGCGCTACCTGCGACGGCTTTTT
This sequence comes from Ignavibacteriales bacterium CG07_land_8_20_14_0_80_59_12, assembly GCA_002779395.1. GTDB lineage: Bacteria > Bacteroidota > Ignavibacteria > 0-14-0-80-59-12 > 0-14-0-80-59-12 > 0-14-0-80-59-12. Next base: position 10,528 of record PEWR01000124.1, on the reverse strand, counting down.
CTTCAAGGACCAGGATGTTGTTGTCGTCGGCGGCGGAGACACCGCGATGGAAGAATCGACATTTCTTACGAAATTCGCGCGGAGAGTGACTGTAGTCCACAGGCGCGATGCGCTTCGCGCGTCGAGGATCTTGCAGGAGCGCGCGTTTGCCAACCCGAAGATCGGGTTCATCTGGGATTCGGTTGTCGATGAAGTGCTCGGGCTCGAGACCGACGGGCGCAAGAGCGTTACCGGTGTCCGCCTCCGAAACGTGAAGACCGGCCAGAAGACGGACTTTGCATGCACGGGGCTGTTCCTCGCCATCGGCCATTCCCCAAACACGGACATTTTCAAGGGACATGTCGAGATGGATGAGAAGGGATACATAGTCACGCGAGGAAAGACGACTGCCACAAGCGTTCCCGGTGTCTTCGCAGCGGGAGATGTCCAGGATGCCGTCTACCGTCAAGCCGTGACAGCCGCGGGCTCCGGCTGCGCAGCAGCAATCGACGTCGATCATTTCCTTCAGGAGCACTCATCGTGACAACGGGATGAGTGGAACCGCGCGGTCCGAGGTTTTGCTTCCCTCTGTTTGTCTTGTCGGCGCATGCCGTTCTGGCACAGGCTTGCCGATTTCGTGCGACACTTCCTGACAAAGTGGCGGATGTTCTGCCCCTTCAAATCTCTGTACGCTGCAAATCTTGCCGCAATCGCGAAACGATTATCTGGCACGCCGTTTGAGGCGTACGAAGATGAATCTGTAATCAAGCTACCAAACAGGAAATAGTAATACATGAGAGGGAGACATATCTGTGAATCCTGAGAAGAGGACCCACATCGAGCCGGCTGATCCGGAGAAGAAGGTGGCGACAAAAGTCCGCATTCCTGAAGCGCTTCCCGTTGTACCGCTTCGCAACGCGGTTTTCTTCCCAAGGCAGGTCATGCCGCTCGCGATCGGGCGCGAAGCGACACTGAAGGCGGTCGAGGAAGCCGCAAGCGACAGCGCCTCTACGATTGTCATCCTCGCGCAGAAGGATCCTTCCGTCGACGCTCCAGCTCCGTCGGACGTCTACGGCGTCGGGACCGTCGGCAGGATCCTGAAGACGTTCACGCTGCCAGACGGGTCGAAGAGTATCCTCGTCCAGGGTCTCCACCGCTCACGCGTTCTCTCGTTCCTGCAGGAGACCCCGCACCTTCGTGCCGTCGTCCAGCAGATTGAGGACGAACAGATGTCGGAGGATCTTGAGAGCGATGCGCTTGCTGCGACTACGAAGAGCGTCTTCCGACGCGCGGTGGAGCTCTCCTCGGACCTTACCGTGGAGCAGTTCAACCTCGTGCAGAACATGCAGGACCTGGGGGGCCTCGCCGATGTCGTCGCTTCGCTCATCAACGTTTCGGTGGCGGAGAAACAGGAGGTTCTCGAGATCGCCGGTGTCCTGAAGCGTCTCGAAAAGGCGCACTACCTCCTCACGAAGCTTGTCCAGCAGCTTGAGCTCGGGAACAAGATCCAGTCCGAAGTGCAGGACGAAATCAACAAGAGCCAGCGCGAGTACTACCTCCGTGAGCAGATGAGGGCGATCCAGAAGGAGCTTGGCGAGGAAGGAGAAGGGATAGAGGTGAAAGAGCTCCGCGACAAAGTCGCGACGCTCAACCTTCCCGATGAGGTCAGGACTGCTGCGGAGAAGGAGATCGACCGTCTCTCAAAGATGCATCCCTCCTCCGCCGAGTACACGGTGTCACGGACGTACATCGACTGGCTCCTTTCGGTACCCTGGAGCGTGACGACGCAGGACAACCTCGACATCGTGCAGGCGCGTGTTGTTCTCGATAACGACCACTATGGACTCGAGAAGGTGAAAAAGCGCATCCTCGAGTACCTTGCCGTGCGGAAGCTGAAGAGCGATATGAAGGGACCCATCCTATGTTTCGTGGGCCCGCCTGGAGTCGGGAAGACCTCGCTCGGCCGCTCCATCGCGAGCGCGCTGGGGCGCAAGTTCGTGCGGCTTTCCCTTGGCGGCATGCACGACGAAGCGGAGATCCGCGGTCACCGTCGCACGTACGTCGGTGCGCTCCCGGGCCGCATCATCCAGGGGCTGAAGAAGGCGGGCGTTGCCAATCCGGTCTTCATGCTCGATGAAGTCGACAAGATCGGGATGGACTTCCGAGGCGATCCATCGTTCGCGCTCCTCGAGGTCCTCGATCCCGAGGAGAACAATTCCTTCAGCGACCACTACGTCGAGATTCCGTTTGACCTCTCGAGGGTGATGTTCATCACCACCGCGAACATGCTCGAGCCGATCCCGCCGCCGCTGCGCGACCGTATGGAGATCATCGATATCCCAAGCTACATCGAAGAGGAGAAGCTCCAGATCGCGAGGAGGTACCTTGTCCCGAAGCAGATTGCTGAGCACGGCCTTTCTGCCGGGATGGTCTCGATCGACGAGGGGGCACTCCACCTCATCATCGGTTCGTACACGCACGAGGCAGGGGTGCGCGCACTCGAGCGGCGCATTGCAGATGTCTGCCGCGGCGTTGCGCGTGAGGTTGCGGAAGGGAAGAAGGAATCGACCGCTGTGACAGCATCGGATATCCCGAAGTACCTCGGACAACAGAAGTTCTATCCCGAGGCGGCGGAACGGATCAACAAGCCCGGCATTGCAACCGGACTGGCATGGACGCCGGTCGGCGGAGATATTCTCTTCATTGAGGCGACAAAGATGAGGGGGAAGGGAAACCTCATCCTCACCGGTCAGCTCGGGGACGTCATGAAGGAATCGGCCCGCGCCGCCCTCAGCTACATCGCTTCGCAGTCGAAGTCGTTCGGTATCGCGGAGTCATTCAGGGACAGGTTCGATATTCATATCCACGTCCCGGCAGGCGCGATTCCGAAGGACGGCCCCTCCGCGGGCGTCACGATGTTCACCGCGCTCGTGTCTCTTCTCTCAGAGCGGAACGTGCGGAACGACCTGGCGATGACGGGAGAGATCACGCTCCGCGGAGCGGTGCTGCCCGTCGGCGGGATCAAGGAGAAAGTCCTCGCGGCGCACCGCGCGGGGATCAAGACAATCATCCTCCCGGAGAGAAACAAACCGGATCTTGAGGAGGTCCCAGCGGAGGTGAAGAAGGACCTGAGGTTCAATTTCGTGAAGGAGATGTCAGAGGTTGTGGGGTTTGCACTCCTTGCAGGCGGGCCCGCCTCACTGCTGGCGGGCGGGCACGCGGAGAAGCCGTCGAGAAAGAGCCCTCAGGGACGGGTGGCAGCAGCCGTGCAGGTTCATCCGAACGGCAAGTCGAAGGGACCCCGCATCCCGAGGAAGCAGGCAGCGAAGCCCCGACGGTAAGCAAAAGGGAAGGGGGAGCTACGGATTCCCACGGAAGCCGCCTTTTCTTGTTGTTTTTTATTCCCACCTTTCGTATAATGCATTGAATCACAAATGGTTATGGGGTGCCCGATGGCAGCGGGAAGCGGGACACGCTGGGCAGTGGCAATCATCGCCGTTCTGGTAGTGATTGGACTCGTGATCACGCTCTTCTTTCTGGCCCTTATCCGTGGAGGCGAGACTGAGGAAACCGTCGGTTATGGCGACAAAGTCGCCGTTGTTGACCTCAAAGGGACGATTCTCGCTTCTGAAGATATCATACGCCAGCTCAAGAATTTTGAGAAGCAATCGTCCGTGAGGGCGATTCTGCTTCGTGTCGACTCCCCCGGTGGAAGCGCCGCGGCAAGCCAGGAGATCTACGAAGAAGTCGCACGGATTCGAGATCACACCAAACCGGTGGTTGTTTCGATGGGTGCTATGGCGGCGAGCGGCGGGTACTACGTGTCGCTCGGCGCAAGCAAGATCGTCGCGAACCCGGCCACCGTCACCGGCAGCATCGGTGTCATCTCGCAGTTCATGGATGTGTCCGAGCTCCTGAAGAAGATCGGCATCCGCGACGAGACGGTGAAGGGCGGGAAATTCAAGGACGCCGGAACCCCGTTTCGCGCAATGACCGGAGAGGAGAAGGCGTACTTCGAGAAGCTTACGAAGAACATCCACGACCAATTCATCGCAGATGTCGTGAAGGAACGGCGTCTCCCGCTCGACACGGTTCGTGCGTACGCGGACGGACGCGTCTTCAGCGGGGAGCAGGCGAAGAGCATCGGGCTTGTCGACACGCTCGGTTCGATTGAAGATGCGATCCGACTCGCCGGGAAGCTCGGGAAGATTAAGGGCGAGCCGGCGGTCGTCCGAGAGCGAAGGCGTGTGTCGTTAGTCGAGCGGTTCTTCGAGTCGGCGAAGGAGGGGGTTGTCGGCAGCAGGCTCAATGAGCCGATCGTTGAGTACAAGTTTGTCGCTCCGTGAGCGGGCGAAGAAGTGCCGCGACCTGTCATACCGACCTTTTCCCGGAGCGCCATTGCACGCGGCATTCCAGGCTCCGAAGCGACTGAAGAACGCCGCCCGATCCCTTCGCTCGTCCATCCTCGCAATGACAGACAGTGAAGAATGGTTCCCTGATTCAGGCCGCGGCTCGGTGTCCCAGGCTCGCAGGGGCTGACAACTACGGCAACGGATGTCACACAATTGCCACCATATAGGAGGTACGTCGTTGACTAAGGCAGATATCGTAGGCGTAATTGCATCCGCGACAGGCCTGACGAAAGTCGAGACTGAAGCCGTCGTCGATGGATTCATCTCCACTGTCATCAACGCCCTCAAGGAGGGGAAGAACATCGAGATCCGCGGGTTCGGCAGCTTCAAGGTGAAGAAGCGGAAGGGCCGGGTGGCGCGGAACCCCCGTACCGGTGAGCGTGTTATGGTGGACGAGCACTTCGTCCCCTTCTTCAAAGTGTCGAAGGAGTTGAAAAACTCCGTCAACATAAATCTGATCGCTGCTGTCTCGTCGAAGGATGACGCGGAAGGAGACGCCGAGCCCGAGGCGAATAGCGTGAGCTGAGAGGAACGCATCGAATGAATGTGAAGTTTGTCTGTCCGAGCTGCGGCGTCGAGCTCGCGGCCAGGGAAAGCGTGTGTCCCTCCTGTCGTACCCCCATCGAGTGGCCGCCGGAGATGACAGGGGCGTCCGGGGGACCGACCGTTGCGCTCTGCCCGGTCTGCGGCTTCAACAACCTGCCGGGGACTCACGTGTGCAAGAGCTGCGGCGCGAAGCTCCCCGCCGCGGCGTCAAAAGGCCCCCCGAAGGGGTCGTTGAAACAGGGCATAAGAGGGGTCCCCGGTGGGCCGGTCGTGAAGGGGAAACGCGGGGGGAAAAAGGTCGACTGGCAAGTCATTGCTCCTGTTGTCGTCATCCTCGCGGCGGTCGTCATTTACTTCGTCCTCTCCCAGAAGAAGGAGCCGAAGAGCAGCGCCGACGTCCACGCGAACGTCCCCGCCGAGACACAGGGGATGATCACGCAGATGCAGGAGCTCAAGGTGCAGGTGGAGCGGAACCCGGCCGACATGCAGTCGACGCTCCGGCTCGCGAACCTCATGCAGGACGCGCAGATGTACGACCAGGCGATCACGTACTACAGGAAGTACCTTGAGAAGAACGCGAAGAACCCCGACGCACGGGTCGACATGGCGGTCTGCTTCTTCCAGAAGGGCGATTCGAAGACGGCGATCGACGAGATCGAAAATGCGTTGAAGGACAATCCGCGTCACCAGCAGGCGTACTTCAACCTTGGCATCATCACGCTGACAGGCGGCGACCCGGTGAAGGCGAACGAGTATTTCAACAAGGTGGTTTCCATTGATCCGAATACGGACGTCGCGAAACGCGCACAGGAAATCATGAAGCAGCACTCATCCATCAACATGACCCCGGAAGCGGGAAAATAAGAAGGCAAGGAGGTGATGGCATGCCGTGTGGTAAGAAGCGCAAGCGTCACAAGATGTCGACTCACAAACGGAAGAAGAGACTCCGGAAGCTTCGTCATAAGAAGAAAATTCGCTAGTAGTTGATGACAGTGAAGGCGAATGAGGTTCGTCCTTGCCTTCACTCTTGTGAGCACAGCCGGCAGTTGAGGTTCCCTATGATGTCTTCAGTAGTGTCAACCAGGCACACCCACCCGTAGGTGTGGAGCCGCCATTGCGCGCCTCTCGCAGAGGAGGATGCGCATATACCCGAAGCAAGAGAAAGGAGTCCTGCCATGGAGAAAGATAAATCGAATCTTGCGAGAGGATTGATCATCGGATTCATCGCGGGATCGGTCGTCGGTGCCGTCACTGCGCTCCTCTATGCACCGAAGAGCGGCAAGGAGCTCCGTGCCGACATCAAGACGAAGGGAGGCGATCTCCTCAACGACGCGGAGCGGTACCTCGCACACGCACAAGAGAAAGCCGCGGACATCATCAACGAAGGGAAGTCGCGTTCGGAGGAGCTCATCACGCAGGCCCGGCAGAAGGCCGAGACGATTCTCCACGATGCCGAAAAGATCCTGACGACGGCGAAGGAGAAGACTGCACAGATTTCCGAAGAGACAGGAAAGATCAAGGGCGCAGTGAAGGCGGGGATCGACACCTTCAAGAGCGAGCGCGGAAGGTCGTAGGAACCCCTCACCCCAATGCAAAGGTGAACCGTGGAAACCGTTCTCATCATTGCCCAGATTCTTGTGCTCCTCTGCCTCTCGACGCTCAGCATCTACCTCATTACCATCCTCGGGCGCATGCGCTCCTCTCTCGAGCAGTTTGAGACATCGTGGCGGCAGCTGAGTGAAAAGGCGGCACCCGTCCTGGAGAATCTGGAGGCAATCACACGCAAGGTGAAGGAGATCAGCGCGAACATCGACGGACAGGTCGAGATGGTGCGCGAATCGATCCGGTCGGCGAAAGACATCGTTGACAGCGTGGTCGTGCTCGAGAAGAGAATCCAGCAGGAGATCGAAGGCCCGGTGATGGAAGGGTTCTCCTGGGCCGCTGCGGTATACAGGGGGATCAAGGTATTCTTTGAGAAGCTGAGGGAATAGGGGCTTCTCGGCGGAGATCGAAGAGGGAGGCGATTCGTGAATCGCCCCTACAGTCGAATTGTGAAAGGAGGTCTTCCTCGTTGAAAGAGTACACCCCTGAACGTATCAGAAATGTTTCTCTCATCGGTCACGGCGGCTCGGGCAAGACGTCTCTGTCGGAGGCTATGCTGTTGACAGCCGGAATCACAAACCGGATGGGGACGATCGCGGACGGCACAACGTTGTCCGACTATCATTCCGACGAGATTGAGAGGCAAATCTCCATCATGGCGACACCCATCCACCTCGAGTGGAAGGGGGATAAAGTGAACCTTATCGACACCCCGGGCTACCAGGATTTCACAGGCGAGGTGAAGACCGCACTCCGCGTGAGCGATATTGGCGTCGTCGTCCTCAAGGCCGTGGAAGGAGTTGAAGTCGGCTCCGAAATCGTTTGGGGGTATACAGAAGAGTACAAGAACGCATGCATCATCGTTGTGAACAAGCTCGACCACGAGAACGCCGCGTTCGACAACGCGGTTGCCTCGGCAAAGTCGCGCTTTGGCGGCGACGTGACCGTCGTCCAGTTCCCCGTCAACGAGGGACTTCAGTTCAACTCCGTTGTTGATGTTCTCCGTATGAAGCTCCTTACATACACCGACGTCGGCGGCAAGTACACTGAGTCGGAGATCCCGCCGTACGTCAAGACGCATGCGGATGAGCTCCACCAGCAGCTCCTCGAGAAGGTTGCCGAGTCCGATGAAGAGCTCCTCAACGCATTCTTCGAGAACGGCACTCTGAGTGACGAGCAGCTCCAGAAGGGGCTCCGCACCGCCCTCGTGAAACGTGCCGTCTTCCCTGTCCTGTGCGCCGCTTCGACGCGGAACATCGGTGTCGCGTCCATCCTCGACTTCATCACGGACTATGCGCCGTCGCCCCTCGCCATGCCGGAGCCGACCGCCATCCACACGAATTCCAGGGCTGAAGTGAGACTGAAGTGCGACACAAAGGGTGAACCGGTCCTCTTCGTGTTCAAGACCGTCTCCGAGCCGCACGTCGGCGACCTCTCGTTCTTCCGTGTCTACTCCGGATCCGCCGCTGCAGGTATGGACGTGGTGAACCAGTCAAACGGTAAGTCCGAGCGCCTCGCACAGATCTTCATGACGAACGGCAAGGAGCGCAAGGACGCCGGCACGGTCGTCGCGGGTGACATTGCGGCGGTCGTGAAGCTCAAAGATACGCACACGAACAACACGCTCACCGGACGCAACCTCTCGGTGCTCCTCCCCGAGGTGAAATTCCCTGAGCCGCTCATCAACGAAGCCATCGTCCCGAGGGCCAAGGGGGACGAAGAAAAGATGTCGAGCGGGCTCCATGCGCTCCGCGCCGAGGATCCGACGTTCCTTGTCCGCTTTGAGCCGCTTCTCCACCAGACCGTTATCAGCGGGCAGGGCGAGCTTCATCTCACCATCATCGTGAAGCGGCTCAAGGAGCGCTACGGCGTCGAAGTCGACATGGTCGAGCCCAAAATCCCGTACAAGGAAACGCTCGAAGGGAAGATCGAGGATGCCGAGTATAAGCACAAGAAGCAGACAGGCGGCCGCGGACAGTACGGTCACGTCCATCTGAAGATTGAGCCGAACCCGCGCGGTACCGGATTCGAGTTCGTCGATGCGATCGTTGGCGGCGCCGTGCCCGGACGCTTCATCCCGGCGGTCGAGAGGGGAGTCCGCGAGGCGATGGTGTCGGGAGTCATCGCGGGGTACGAGGTAGTCGATGTGAAGGTGACGCTCCACTACGGCTCATACCACCCGGTCGACTCGGACGAAATGTCGTTCAAGATAGCCGGACTCATGGGCTTCAAAAAGGGATTCAAGGAATCGAGGCCGATCCTCCTCGAGCCGATCTACGAGATCGAGGTACAGGTTCCTGAGGAGAACATGGGCGATGCGATGGGCGACATCTCGTCGCGGCGGGGAAAGATCCTCGGCATGGACTCGCGCGGGCCGTTCCAGGTCATCCGCGCGCTCGCGCCGCTGAAGGAGCTCTACAAGTACTCAACCTCGCTCCGTTCGATGACGCAGGGGCGGGGCATCTTCCACCAGAAGTTCGACCATTACGAGAAGGTGCCGAAGGAGATTGAGGAAGAGATCATCGCGGACGCGCAAAAGGAGAAGGAGCAGGAAAAGTGAGCGACTCCCTCGACCGGCTCTGGTCGCCTTGGAGATCCGAGTACATCGAGTCGTTTGCCAGCGAGGGGGGCGGAGGCTGTGTGTTCTGCGATGCGCTCGCCTCCTCCGATGACGACGCGCGATATGTTGTGTGGCGCGGAAAGACCTGCTTTGCCATCCTGAACCGGTTTCCTTACAACGCCGGGCACATCCTCATTGTCCCGAACCGCCACCTCCCCTCGCTGCAGGATCTGACCACCGAAGAAGACGCAGAGGTCATGGCATCGGCGAAACGGATGATGAGGTTGCTGACGGAGACAATGCACCCGCAGGGATTCAACTTCGGCGCGAACGTCGGCCGGGTGAGCGGTGCGGGGATGGCCGACCATGTCCACTTTCATGTTGTGCCTCGCTGGAACGGCGACACGAACTTCATGCCGGTGGTCGGCGGGACGAAGGTGATCTCGGAAGAATTGGCGGCGACGTACAGGAAGTTGAAGGAAGCAGTAGTCAAGAAGTAGTAGGATGCAAAAAGGGGGTCGCCACGGCAACCCCCTTCCGCTTACTCCCCTTCGTGAAGTCTCCCCCGCATCTTTTGCCTTTGAATGTTTGTGATGATTCTCCGGACTTCCTTCTCGAAATCCCTCTCGATGACGAGCATCGTGGCGATCTGGCGGGGCGTGAGGATTGCGCGCAGTCCGTCAAGGAACCTGATCCGGTCGAGTGCCTGCTCCTTAGCCAGGTCGTTGAGCTGCGCAAGGGTTTGGTCGATGTCGGCGTTCGGGGCGTTGTCCTTCAGGAGCCCGTCAAGCTTGTTCGTCAGCGCGATGCGCTTCTCCTGCAAAGCCCGCATCTGGGCGTGAAAATCGTTCCAGCGATTCAGGAACTTCACAGCTGTGCTGTCGTTCATCTTAAGCCCTTCGAGGATGCGGACCTTGCGAAGCTCTTCAATTTTCCGCATCACCTCCGCATCACGGCGCTCTCCGTGGCCCGTGCGCGGCTGGCCGAGAAGAGTGAGCGGCATCGCCGCGATGAACAGCACTGCCAGCAGCCCTCGCATAATACTCTGATTGTAGTTCATAGGTTCTCCTTTGGCTGAAGCTCCTTCTACCTGCCGCCTCTTCCCAGGGCGGCGAGGAGCTGGTTCATCTCCTTGTCATTCAACCCTGAGGTCTCGACAAGCCTCCGCACCTGAAACACCGGGTCTGCTGATCCTTCCGGAGCAACCATGTCAATTGCCTGTGGCAGGCCGGCGGTATCCGCGCTCCCGCCCGTGATGACAGCCGCCGCCAGGTCCTCGCTCGATGCCTCGGCGACGAACGGCAGCTCGTCCGTGCCGGCAGCCCTTGATGCGTCGATGAGGTCTGTTGCAGGGAATGTGAGCGACGGCATCGCTGAGATGGAATCCGCAGCGTTCATCAGCGTGCTGTCCGGAAGGGAGGAGAGCGCC
>PEWR01000115.1 GCA_002779395.1 Ignavibacteriales bacterium CG07_land_8_20_14_0_80_59_12 | reverse complement strand
ACAACCAATCTCTTTCTATGAGTAAAGATAGTAGCAACAACATATTGCCCCTCAAGTTTTCTCCTGATGAAATAAGTAGAACCGTTGACCTCAATTTTACCATGAGAGTCAACCTTTCTGACAAAGGAGACATGCAAAGGCACACTTCTCTAAAAATTTGACATTAGATAAGAAAAGTGCTAAAGTAAAAATACCAGAATCAATCAGAGGCGGAAAAGGGGTGGAAGAAAATTTGACTTTCTGCCCATGAGTTGTTAAATAGAAAATGAAAATATGAAGGTTCTGGCATACCAATCTGTAAACACATCTTGAAGCCAGGACAAATAAGGAGGTTCTGGAGCATAAAATGGTGGCCAGATCTTCAGTGAATGTTTTCATCAGTCAGGAGGCCGCCATGAAGCGTGTGCTATGGGTACTCTTTCCTATGGTGATCGTATGCCTTCTAACCTTCTTCTCCACTTCGTGTAAGAAAGAAAGCTCACCGGTTGCACCCCCAGACACTGGGTTCGTTGTTGTGCCGCAGCATAACATTCCGTGGCCGAGCCTCGCGAACTCCCCTTGGCCGAAGACTCTTCACGACGCGCAATGCACAGGGAGAAGTCAATACGCGGGTCCACACTCGGGCCGTATAGAATGGTCTCTCTGGCTGGGGTCTCTCTCATCCGCCGCGATTGGCGGAGACGGGACAATCTACGTTTGTACCGCGGGTGACACGACATCCAGCAGAAATGCTTTGTGCGCCATTCGGCCGGATGGAACGGTGAAATGGAGGTTTGCAACCGGGTGGGATATGGAGAGCGGGCCAATTGTTGCCTCCGGTGGAACAATCTACGCCGGGAGCGCCGACGAATACATGTATGCGGTAAACCCTGACGGGACTTTGAAATGGAAATTTCATGCCGACAATGCCGTCTTTCTCGATGGAGCCAATATCGGTCTCGACGGGACACTTTACTTCGCTTCCATTGGCGGGACACTCTACGCATTGAACCCGGATGGGACTCTGAGATGGAAGCTGTTTGTCGACGATGGTTTTGACGGAGGTGCAAACGGCGACATCGCCTTCTCTCCGGATGGGAGTACAATGTACGTTCCTGGTCTCCAGAGAGGGTTGTATGCGGTACATGCGACCGGTGTAGTGGTTTGGAGAGACACCCTCAGTGGTAGGGTGAATGGAGGTCCATTGGTGGACAACGAGGGGAACAGTTACGTTTTTGCGACGGTGGAGCGGCCTAACTACTCGCGAACCTATGTCTACTCAATAGGATCAGGCGGTGATGTCCACTGGTCCTTCACGGATACAACCGCGGCCTTCTTCACTACAGGTGTCACAGACCCGTCGATGGACGGAAACGGGAATCTGTACTTCCTCGCGTACGCTCTGGAGAGGCCTGTGTCGCTCCATTCGCTCGACCACGCCGGGCATTTGCGATGGAAAGTACCGACGCCCTACGCATATGCGGCTCCACCAGTCATTGATAATGCTGGCACGGCATACGTCTTCCCGTACGGTGGGCCATACGCCTACGCCATCTCAAGCGAGGGGACCGTACTCTGGCAAATCTCTTGGCCCCAAGGAGGAGCAGATGTCTGTCCCGCAATCGGCGCGGACGGCTCGGTCTACGTCCCGTGCAAACAAAATTTATCCTCAAAATCGACTCTGTGGTCGATACGTTGAGGAATGCGAAGTTGTTGTGAACCACAAGAGAAGGAGGGATTAAAATGAAGCGACTCGCCGCGGTACTCGCTACAATCGCTCTGGGATGCCCAAGCGCGATCGCCCAGATGAACCCCCTTTACTGGTGTGTCGACCTTGTCATGGTAACAGTCAACATGCCCTCAAACGTTACGAAGACGTTTAGCGCGGTGAGTCAGTATTCGTTTATGTGGACCTATAGTGCGTCGGGGCATGGAGAGTACATCACCAACAGCGGAGACAACAGCAAGTACTTCTCTTCAAGCTTCTCGATTACTGGCACCGATACTTATCCGGATCACGGTTGGGATGTGAATCTCGATTGAGACGCCATATCTTCCAAGCTTCAACTAGGTCTCTACAAGATCTCTGTGCAAGGAGGTCCTGATTTCTACATCGACTACCGCGGCTGCGGCACCTACGGGGACACATGGATTGTGTACGACTATGGGACCAACCAGTTCTATTGGACCACCTCCTCGAGCTTGACCCCGAGGTACCTGATAGAAAGCGGAGACACTTTTTATCCCCAAGGCTACCAAAGTGATCGGACTTGTCTTGAAGTCCCGATAACAGTCCGGAACAGTTTTGGAAGTGGTACAGTGTCTGTCGGTGGCCAAAGCTATTCCTCGCCCCACACCGAGGTCTTCTTCGTAAATGTACCAAAGAACTTTGCAGCGATTAGCCCGCAGACCGCCAGATGCACGTACACTTTCTCTTCCTGGAGTGATGGTGTACAACAACAAAGTCGAAACGTTGCAGTCGGTGTCAACCAAGGTGCCACAACTTACACAGCCAATTTCACTATTGTCACACCGGGTGCGCCCCAGAACCTCTAGGTCTATTCAGACCAATCGACAGGCTACCACCCGCGCCTGACATGGAATGCAAACACGGAGCCTGATCTTGCAGGCTATACAGTGTATCGTAGTGTCGACGCGGGGATATGGGGGACAATTTCGACCGTGGCTGCCCCGCAGACGTCATTTACCGATGAGGACCTCAACACGAATGGGAAACCGTTCCACTCTGCAGACTACAAGATCGACGCATATTCAACATCGGGGTGTCATTCGCCATATTCGACCACTGTCTTCATGAACTTCTACAACTGGGCTCCAAAGGTTGTTCTGCAGCAAGAGACTCGACAACAGGCAGAATCAGAGGGCCTCGCATTTGCAGTCGGAAACTACCCCAATCCTTTCAACCCTTCAACCACGATTGAATTCTCACTTCCTGAACCTTCGTTTGTAAGACTCGCTGTTTATGATGTTCTCGGTCAGGAAGTAGCAGTTCTCGTGAATGAGGAAAGGGGGGTCAGTACGCACAGAGTCGTCTGGAATACTCGAGATTTACGCAGCGGTATCTATCTCTACCGTTTGGAAACAGGAAAGTTCCAAGCAATGAAGAAAATCTTATTGCTGAGGTAATAATGGCGGAAGGAGGTGATCCCGCCGACACAGTGATGAGCGTGAACAGAAGGGCGGCAACACATAGCATTCCAGCGACGTTTCGGATCGCAGGTTTCATATGTGGCACCTCAATACTGCTTGGAGTGGGAGTACTTCTGGTGTATAAACAGACCGCAGTTCAACATCGAACTGCACGCGCCCGCTCTGCTGGGGCGCAGCCGTGCGGCTGCTACAAGCGTTCGATAATCGCTGTAGCGATGACGTGCTGTGTCGAATGCGAGAGGGAAAGGACGATGTGTCGTCCGGCGAGGAGCTCCGCCACTTCGCCGTGCAGGACCACCTTCGGCTGTCCGGAGGGCTCATTAACCACCTCGATGTCGGCCCACCGAAACACGCCGCTCCAGCCGGTGTTCAATGCCTTTCCGACTGCCTCCTTGGCCGCGAACCTTGCGGCGAGGTGGTGATAGAGGTTCTTTCGGAGTCGCGCGTAGGCGAGCTCGGATTCCGTGAAGACGCGGTCCAGGAATGAATCTCCCCACCGCTCCACGACCCACCGGATCCGATCGATCTCCACGATGTCGACGCCGACTCCCTCGATCACGATGGGCTGTTTTCCTTCCTCACGATGTCAAGAAGCTGGAGGATGTCATCAAGCTCGTAGTCGGCATGTGTCTCGACCGTCCCGAACGTGTCGCCGTACCGTGCGAACGCCGTCTTCATGCCGAGCTTCGCCGCTCCCACCATGTCGCGTTCCTCCCAGTCGCCGACCATGAGAGCCTCCACGGGCCTCACTCCGAGGAGCGAAAGGGCGCACTCGAAGGGGGCCGGCGACGGCTTTCGCTGTCTTGTGTCGTCGAACGTGATGACGTGGTCGAAGATGTGGTGAAATCCCATGTACGTGAGGCGGAGCCACGCCTCCGGACCCGGGGCATCTGAAACCACCGCAAGGCGGATATCCATCTTCAGCAGGCCGACAAGCGTCTGGGTCACGTGTGGGTATGGGACGAGCGCGGCCTCGCGTGCACGGCGGTAGGCGATGACTCCGGCTGAAAGAATCTTGTAGTCGACCTTGTTGAAGATGTTGTAGAGCAGCTCGTCGAAGACCTTCTGGAATTCGATGCCGCGCTCGCTGTAGATGGTGTCGACTTGCTGCCGCGCCTCTTCGTACGTAAGGTCGAGTCCTGCGTCGATCATGGCAAGGATGGCCGCGTCGACCGCCTGCCGCTTCATGGCCATGAAGTCGACAAGCGTGTTGTCGAGGTCGAAGATGACCGCTTTGATCAACGGGATCTCTTCCCCTTGCTCTCTCCCTTGAGAAGGGCGGTGACCGCGAGTATGTAGCCCGTCGCGCCGAGTCCGGCGATGGTTCCCCGGCACACGGGAGCGATCACGGAGAGCGAGCGGAACGCCTCGCGTGCGAAGATGTTGCTGAGATGGACTTCGATGACCGGGACGGGGAGTGCCGCCACTGCGTCGCGGATCGCATACGAGTAGTGAGTATAGGCCCCGGGATTCAGCACGACGCCGGCGTACGAGCCGTCCATCGCTGCTTGGACGTGGTCGACGATTCCCCCTTCGTGGTTCGACTGGAAGAAGTCGAAGTGGATGTCTGGGAACCGTTGCTCGAGGAGGACCCGGATATCGTCGAGCGTGTGTTTGCCGTAGATCTGGGGCTCTCGCGGGCCGAGGAGGTTGAGATTCGGACCATTGATGACAAGGACTTTTCTTCGCGGCGCTCCAGTCCGCTTCGCCATGTCACACCTCCCTTGAATCGTCGCTCTCGCGCCGGGGTGAGGCGGCTTTGGCCATCTCTTCTTCAATGAAATCTCTCAGGGCCGGCTTGATGAAAACGCTGTCGGTCCCGAATTCACCGAGGCTCCGTGCGAGAACCGAGACCTTTTTCGGAAGCATCAGCTTCTTGTTGATGACGATGATCCGCTCGGCACGGAGGATGCAGAAGCCTCCTTCGAAATCACCCTTCTCATAACGGATGGTGATGTCGAGCGAGAGGGCGAGCGTCTGCAGCTCCGCGAGAATCTGTTCGCGTGTCACGGCTTGACCTCCGCGACTGCTGCATCGGGGGTTATCGCCGCGCGCTTGAGCGGCTGCCACACCGCAAGAATGATGATGGTGAAGTAGCAGAACACTGCAAGGATCGGCGCGCCGAGAAGGGAGGTGAGGTGCTTCACAAAGAGCTCACGGCAAGTCGCAAGCGGCGAACCGCTGAAGACGGCACCGATGAACTTGATGTCAACAAGCGCCGTGTAAACCTCGACCGGGACGAAGAAGTAGAAAAGGATCGCACTCATGAGGAGCCAGCCGTGCTCCTTAAATCGGAGCTTTGAGAAGACGAGGAAAAGCGTTCCGAAGATGAGCGTCGCCGTGTACCACACAAGAACGGCGATGGAGCTCCAGGCAAGGAGGAAGAACATCTCCTGCTCCACTGCCGCGGGGAGATCGGTGCGGATGGAGAGAGTCTCCATGACGAACATTTCGTTCCCCACGAACGCCCGGGTGAAAGCGCCCCCGAACCAGAAGAAGGCGCTGACGATGAAAATACTGAGCGCGAGTTTCGCGGCGACTGAGAGTCTCATGCGTCTGTTTTCTGGAAGCATAACAAACTTACTCAAAACTGCTCAGTCGTGCAAGAAGAGGAAACACTCTTCGCAGACAAATGCTCTTAGTCGTCGCATCTGCCCAAGTTCCTCGGCTCGAAAAGCAGCTCAAGCGCCGCGGCAAATGGCGGGCGCTTGAATGGGAACTCCCGAACGCGAGCGACGGCTGACCTAAATGGTTCGCTGATCTCCACGGAGGAATTAGAGCGAAAGGTCCTTCAACTGTGAAAGGACGAACGACCTGATCTTTGCAGCCGTCGGGAGGGGGTGGAGAAGCTTGCCGTTCTTTGCAAGAGGCTCGAGAAGCGGCACGAACCCCCGGTGCACCATCTTCTTTGTAGCCGGCAGAATCTCCCGCTCGCCGGTCCGTTCATTTGCGTACACCTGTTTCGCCCCCGAGAGTTTCCCGCGCTTCGCGGCGGGCGTGCCCTCGATCTCGATGATGTCCATCGCGAAGTCGAGAACAGGCGCTCCGCTGATAGCAGTCCCGATGCCGTACGCATCGACGCTGCCGTTCAACTCCTTCATTGTGTTCTCGTCGATACCGCCGCTGACGAAGAGCTTCACGTAGGAGAAACCGCGTAGGTCAAGCTCCCAGCGGACCTCCTTGAGGATCGCAAGGAAGTTGCCGCGCCTTGAGCCTGGCGTATCCAACCGCACGGCGTACAAATCCTTCCCGAGGGCTTCCGCGACGCGGATTGCTTCGAACTTCTCATCATTGTACGTGTCGATGAGTGCGACGCGCTTCACTGCAGGCTCGATCACCTCGTTGAACGCCTTTATTGCCTCCACAGTATCGCCGAAGAGGAGGATCATGGCGTGTGGGATCGTCCCGCTTGGTTCAAGTCCGAGCAGCTCCGCACCGAGGAGCGTGGCGACCCCGTCGAATCCGCCGATGTACGAGCTGCGGTCGACCATTGGCGCGATTGCGGGGTGAACGCGCCGCGCGCCGAAATGAATCAACTGCCTCCCGTCCGCCGCGAGCCGACAACGCGCTGCCTTCGTTGCAACTCCCGACGCGTGGCACATAAATCCGAGAATTGGCGTCTCGAGCTCCGCAAAGTCGAGGTACTTTCCTTCAATGGTCATAACAGGCTCGTTTGCGCGGAAGATCGTCCCTTCATTCATCGCGGCGATATTTACCGGCTGACCATCGAGAAGCTCCATCACCTCCTCGAGGCCGGCGAACACACCCCACGGGTAGTTGTTCGGAAAACGCTTGACCACGAACTCGGTACGTACGTGTTTGTCAATTCCCTTCGCGCGCAGCACTTTGGATGCGCGGCGGAAGTAGACATCGGTGCTGCGGTGGTTCTTGATGTCGTCGGGGGTGGCAATGTAGAACATAGGATGGTCTTGAAAGCTGTTGTGTGGAAAGAGATTATTTAAATATATCCAATGACCTCTGCAGAAGCAAACAAAGCGGATGCGGCTTGAAAATGACGGTCGCGGCTTGTAAGTTGCCATGACGCAAGTCGTCGTTTATTGCAGCCCCTCTCTCAGTCGTTCTCCTCAAGCGATGTGCCCGGTCCTTGAACGCACGAACGGAGGAGGCGCCCGACACCTCTGCAGAAAGAGAGAACATGGACAGATTCATCATTCATGGCGGCCGGAGGCTGAACGGCACAGTGGCTGTCAGCGGTGCGAAGAACAGCTTGCTCGCCCTGATGCCGGCCACCCTTCTATCTCCCGGAGAATACCGCTTCGAGAATGCTCCCGTCCTTCGCGACGTTACCACCATGTCCCGGCTGCTCCAGAGCATGGGGGTGAAGGTCACGCAGTCGAACCATGCTGTCGAGATCGACAGCTCGGGAATCAGCAAGTTTGAAGCTCCGTACGAGCACGTGAAGAAGATGCGTGCGTCGATCTACGTTCTCGGTCCGCTCATCGGCCGTCACGGGTATGCGAAGGTCTCGCTCCCAGGCGGGTGTGCATGGGGGCCGCGCCCAGTGAATCTCCATATCGAAGGGGTTCGGAAGCTTGGAGCCGAGATCGATCTCGACGAGGGGTACATCATTGCAAAGGCGAAGAAGCTCCACGGTGCGAGGATTGTCCTCGACGTGTCGAGCGTCGGCGCCACCGGCAATACCATGATGGCGGCGGTCCTTGCCGAAGGGACAACGGTGATAGAGAACGCTGCAATGGAGCCGGAGATCGTCCAGCTCGCGGAATTCCTCGTGAAAATGGGAGCGAAGATCGGCGGGATCAGTACAAACCGGATTGAGATCGAAGGAGTCGAGGTGCTTCATCCTTCGGACGAGACGACGATCCCTGACCGCATCGAGGCAGGAACGTTCCTCGTTGCAGGAGCGATGGCAGGTGGGACGGTCCGCGTCGAGAGATGCAGGCCCGACCACCTCACGGCGGTCCTCGCGAAACTCGACGATGCCAGGGCAAAGCTCTCCCTTGGCCGGGATTCTGTCGAGATTACCGCGCCGGAGGAGATCCAACCTGTCGACGTAGCCACAGCGATATACCCCGGCTTTCCAACCGACATGCAGGCGCAGTGGACGGCCTTCATGTCAATTGCGAACGGCTCCTCGGTGGTGCGCGACGAGATCTACTTCGATCGCTTTAAGCACGTTCCCGAGCTCATCCGCCTCGGGGCGCGGCTCGATGAGAGAGAAAACGTCGTTGTTGTGAAGGGGTCGGAGAAGTTGCACGGGGCGAAAGTGATGTCGACAGATCTCCGCGCCTCGGCGTCGCTTATCCTTGCCGGACTCGTCGCCGAAGGGACGACAGAGGTGCTTCGCGTCTACCATCTCGACCGCGGGTACGAGCGGATCGAAGTGAAGCTCCGCTCCCTCGGCGCCGACATCGAGCGCGTCGCCGGGGAGGAGTTTTAGCGCACCCACCATGCCTGACAGACTTCATTTCGGCATCATCGGCTTCGGACGGTTCGCGGAGAAGACGATCCTTCCCGCGATCCGAAAATCAAAGCACGCTGAAGTCGTCGCCATACAGAAGCGCGACCCCATCGCCGCCGCAGCGAAAGCGGGCGAGCTGAAGATCCCGAAGGCATTCAATTCTGTCTTCGAGCTCGTCCGCGACCCGGATGTCGATGCAGTCTTCATCGCGTCGGCAAACGCGATGCATGCACCTGAGACGATTGCCGCGGCCTATGCAGGCAAGCACATCATCGTCGAGAAACCAATAGCGATGAACGCGCAGGAAGCGCGGCAGATGGTCGAAGCCGCGCGCGAACGCGGCGTGAAGCTTATGGTCGCGCACATGACCCGCTTCTCAAGCGCGGTCAACCGGCTGAAGGAAATCGCCCGCTCAGGGTGGCTCGGCTCGATCGCATCTGCGGAGGCGGCATTCGCGTTCAAGGCATCCGAGGTAAATCGCCCCTGGGTGTTTGATCCAATGATTGCAGGAGGTGGCCCGGTCGTAGATATCGGCGTCCACTGTATCGATGCCGTGCGCTGGGTGCTCGGGATGAATCCCGTCGCGTTGAGTGCATGGACGACACCGGTACGCAGCCGCGAAGTAGTCGAGCGCCGTGCTTTTGCGGTCCTCCAGTTTCCTGGAAACATCCCCGTAGTCATCCGTTGCTCATTTGAGGAGCCGTATATCTCGCGGATCGAAGTGAGAGGGACGTCGGGGGTCATTTCGCTGAGCGCGTTCTCGCGTTCCGACGCAGACGTGTTGTTGACCGAGCAGAATGACGGAGGAGAAACGAAAGAGATGGTGGCCGCGGGGAGCGCCTACGCAGCAGAGATTGACAACTTCGCGGAAGCCGTCCTTCGAGGTGCGCCGCTCGTTGCTCCCGGCGAAGAAGGGTTCATCAACCAATGCATCATCGATGCGATCTACGAGTCTGCCGCGAATTCCGGGGCAAGAACGGTTGTTGAGTATTCATGAAAACGATTCCCTATCCCCCTTGTGAGTGAGGGTTGTAGAATTCAGTCTGTCTCAAAAGACGCGGGAGCGTGATGGAAGTCCCTGGTGTCACGTTTTTTTGCTTGGGTGTTTGGAAACCGCCTCAAGGGGTCAATTCCGGCAAAGCGTGACCACGGGACGGTTTCCCCCTTTTCGCCGGCCCCCGGATGCTTATCTGTGCGCCGCGATGGCAATCGGCACGACAATTTGGCATGAATTGCGGGTCGATGCCGGGGTGAGTTCGCATTTCTCATGGATCGGAATGAAATGTCGGAAAAAATAGTTATATTATAAGTAGTTAGTAAGCGTCAACCCAACAACTGTAGATGAGGGAAGGATGCCAGACACGAAGCAGCGAGCAAGGGTGGTCGGTGTGATCATTACTCAGTGTCCCGCATGCAACAACACGGTGAACTTCGACCGTGTGACGAAGAAGATTTGCCCGTACTGCGGCGCTGAGATTGAGCTCGACCAGCAGAAGATTGAGGTTGTCGTACGTCCAGTTGAAGTGGCGAAGGTTCCCAACAAGAGTAAGAAGCGGCGTGTGAAGCTTTACCTCAATTGAAAGCCACTACTGTTTATAGAATTCGAGAGGCGGCCCTAGGTGTGCCGCCTTTCTTTTTTCCGGAGGGGTTTCATCTCGCAGGTGGGGCCCATCTGTCATTGAGATGGCCTCCATTTTCAACACCCGATCCTGCTCTGTGTCAATCCGCATTTCTTCCGCGCTGATCCGTGGTTTCATGTTGTCTGTTCTTTCCTGATTCATCTCTTTTGACTAAATTGTTATTCACGCATTCACATCAGGCATACGTCACCACAAGCAAGGAGAACCACGATGCCATACCCGTTCGAAGGTTTGAAGCCGGAATCTCTCTGGAAGTACTTCTACGAGCTCACGAGAATTCCGCGCGGCTCCAAGCGTGAGCTGAAGGCGGCTGACTACGTCGTCAAAGTCGCGAAGGAACATGGCCTCGAGATGAAGCAGGACAAGTTCGCCAACGTTCTTGTGAAGACGCCGGCGACCGCAGGGTTTGAGAATGCAAAGACCGTCGTCCTCCAGGGCCACCTCGACATGGTGTGCGAGAAGAACAAGGATGTGAAGCACGACTTTGAGAAGGACCCGATCAACGCGGTCGTGGACGGCGGATGGGTAAAGGCGACGGGTACGACGCTCGGGTCCGACAACGGCGTTGGAGTCGCCGCCGCGCTCGCGGTGATGACAGACACGACGCTGCAGCACGGACCCATGGAGTTCCTCTTCACGATCGATGAAGAGACCGGCCTGACGGGTGCATCGAATCTTCAGAAGGGATTCCTGTCGGCCGACACGCTCCTCAACCTTGACTCGGAGGAAGACGGCGCGCTCTACATTGGATGCTCCGGCGGGAAAGATAACGTTATTACACTGAGCACACGGAAGCGGAAAGCGCCTAAAGGTGCGAAGACGTTTGAAGTCCGGGTCGGCGGGTTGAAGGGCGGACACTCGGGTCTCAATATCCATGAAGGGCGCGCAAACGCCATTGTGCTCCTCACGCGTGCGCTGAGGAAGCTCTCGGCTGTGTGCGGAGTCCGGATCGTGTCGATGAACAGCGGCAGCAAGCGGAACGCGATCCCGCGCGAAGCCGAAGCCGTCGTTCTCGTGAAAGCTGACGAGGCAAACCTTCTGAAGAAGACGGTGCCCGAGCTCGAGAAGATGTTCAAGTCCGAATTCGCGACCCTCGAGAAGGGGCTCTTCCTGAAGGCGGAAGCATCGAAGAAAAAGGCGACGCATTCAATAGGCGCCGAAGATCAGCAGACGCTCCTCAACCTCCTGCACGCCCTGCCGCACGGTGTGATTGGGATGAGCGCGGACATACCCGGCCTCGTCGAGACATCGACGAACCTCGCGACGGTCAGCACTGACAACGGGAAGATCGTGATCGGTACGAGCCAGCGGAGCTCGGTTCAGAGCGAGCTCGATGACCTTGCCGAGAAAGTGCGTTCCATTGCACATCTCGCCTGCGCGGAAGTTGA
>PEWR01000148.1 GCA_002779395.1 Ignavibacteriales bacterium CG07_land_8_20_14_0_80_59_12 | reverse complement strand
GTTCAAATCCGTCCTTCTCTGAGCGCACGTCCGTGGCACGGGAATTGACAACAAAAGAGATGGCATTGCTGTACCTTGGTGAGCTGCAAGACGCATGCACGAATCATCGATCGTTGACAGCCTTCTTTCCTCCGTGTTGGAGTATGTCAAACCGGGGGAGCGCGTCCGGCGCATCGATGTCAGGGTTGGCGTCCTGAGCGGTGTGAGCCCTGGGGCGATGCAGTTCTGCTTTGAGATCCTGCGCGAGGGGACGGCTGCAGCGGAAGCGGAGCTGCACATCTCGATGGAGCCGCTTCACGTACGCTGCGAGACGTGCGGCGGAACTAGCGACCTGCCGGAGATCGAGCTGGAGTGCCCTGTGTGTGGGAAGCCGTCGCTTGAGTACATGAACGGTGACGAGCTTGAAATTGTCAGCCTGGAGGTGGACGATGGGATCGGTCATCACCATTGAACAGAAGATTCTGAAAAAGAACAACGAGCTGGCGGAGGAAAACCGCCAGCGGTTCGATTCCCACGGTGTGTTCGTCATATCGCTCGTCAGCTCTCCCGGCTCGGGGAAGACGAGCCTCCTCGAGCAGTCCCTCACGATCCTCAAGAAAAACCTCCGCGTTGCCGTTATTGAAGGGGATGTGCAGACCGACCGCGACGCGCAGCGGATTGCCGCAGCCGATGTGCCGGTGGTGCAGATCGTAACGAACGGGACATGCCACCTCGAAGCACGGATGGTGCAGGACGCTCTCCGCGAGATGGACCTCGATGAGATCGACCTCCTCTTCATCGAGAACATCGGCAACCTCATCTGTCCCGCATCGTACGAGCTCGGCGAGCATCTCCGTGTCGTCATCATGAGCACTACAGAGGGAGAGGACAAGCCGCTCAAATATCCCGCGATGTTCCGCCGCTCCCAGGTACTCGTCCTCAACAAGGTTGACTTGCTTCCGTTCCTCTCCTACAACCTTGAGGAAGCGAAGGACTTTGCCCTCAGGGTGAATCCCGCCTTGAAGATCTTTGAGACATCCTGTACGACCGGACACGGCATCCGGGAGTGGACGGAATGGCTTCGCAGCACGGCTCGGGGACGCACGTGGAACGTCGTGTCCTCATTACAGTAACGGGAATCGTCCAGGGTGTCGGGTTCCGTCCGTTTGTCTACCGGGCTGCGACGTCGCGGGGCCTCGGTGGGTACGCACGGAACACGCTTGCCGGCGTGGAGATCGACATTGAAGGCTCTCAGGACGCAGTTGGGTCGTTCTGTTCCGAGCTGGAGGTAAACCCTCCGTCGAACTCGCGCATTGATTCGATCACATCTGTCGAATTCCCTCTCAACCATCCGCGGTCGTTTGAGATCATTGAAAGCGGGACCGGAGCGTCGAGAAGTGCGCTCGTCTCCCCCGATCTGGCACTCTGCGACGACTGCCGCCGCGAAATGCTTGACCCGCGCGACCGGCGGTTCCACTACCCGTTCATCAACTGCACTCACTGTGGTCCACGCTATACGATCGTCGACGACATTCCTTATGATCGCCGGCGCACTTCCATGCGCGAATTCCCCATGTGCCCGGAATGCTACCGCGAGTACCATGACCCGCTCGACCGTAGGTTCCATGCTCAGCCGGTCGCGTGCTTCACCTGCGGGCCGCGGCTTGCGCTCGTCGGTGCCGACGGTCAACTCATGCTGAGCGGCGCAGGCGATGCCTATGGGGCGCGCGATCGCGCTGAGGAGATCCTCTCGGGTGCGGCGGAGCGGCTCAGGCTGGGAAAGGTCGTCGCTCTCCGCGGGCTCGGGGGGTTCCACCTTGCTGCCAATGCACGTTGTGACGACGCGTTGGAACTTCTCCGCACACGCAAGCACAGGCCCGGAAAACCGTTCGCCGTGATGGCGCGCTCAATCGACGACGTGCGTTCGTTCGCCAACGTGAATCCGGAGGAGGAGGTGCGCCTCGCTTCGGCGGCGCATCCGATTCTTCTCCTGGCGAAGAAAAATCCATTTCCGCTTTCAACGCTCGTCGCGCCCGACAATCCGTTTGTCGGCGTCATGCTCCCTTACACCCCACTCCACGTGCTCCTCTTCGAGATCAGCGACCTGCCGCCGCTCATCATGACGAGCGGTAACCTGAGCGAGGAGGCGATCGCAATCGGCAACGAGGAGGCGATCGAGCGGCTCCATGGAATCGCGGACGCCTTTGTACTGCATGACAGGGACATCCGCGTCCGGTGTGATGATTCTGTCCTTCGTGTGGTGAACGGGGAACCATCAGGGCGAAGCTTCCAGATCATGGTACGGCGCGCCCGCGGATTTGCGCCCCTTCCCGTCCAACTTCCGTCTGAATCGCCCGATATGATAGCGGCGGGTGCGGAGTTGAAGAACACAATCTGCGTTGTGAAAGGGCGCCGCGCATTCCTCAGTCAGCACGTCGGTGACCTCGATCACACTGAATCAATCGATGCGTTTGAAGAGACTGTCGACCATCTCACTGCAATGTATGGAATCCGTCCGGAACTCGTCGTTCACGATCTCCACCCGGACTATTACTCCACGCACTGGGCCCTGAGGTTCGCCGGTGCGAAGGGAATCGGGACCGTGGGCGTCCAGCACCACCATGCTCACATTGCTTCCTGCATGGCGGAGAACGGCGTGACGGAGCCGGTCGTCGGGATTGCACTCGACGGAACGGGATTCGGGACCGACGGGACAGTCTGGGGGGGAGAGGTCCTCCTGACGGATGGGGCCCGATTCGAACGGGTCGGCCGCCTCGGTCACCTCGCGCTCCCCGGAGGAGACCTCGCTGCAACAGAAATCTGGCGGATGGCGCTGAGCGCACTCATCGCATCGAACGGCGCGGACGCCGCTCAATGCGCCGCTGAACTCCTGCCACGCTCAGTCGTCGACCGCCTTCCATTTGTTCAGGAGGCGGTCGAAAAGAAGATCAACACACCTCAGACCTCGTCATGCGGGCGGTTGTTTGATGCCGTCGCCTCGCTGATTGGACTGCGCCAGGAGGTAACGTACGAAGGCGAAGCAGCGATGATGCTTGAAGCAGCCGCCGAGCGGGGAACGCGTGACGATGCCCCGTACGGTTTCTCCGTTTGCAGGGAAGGGATGGGGCGGACGACTGACTCGAAGACACTCCCTATCTGTCCTTTCCCCGCAGAGGGGGAAGGAACGCCAGCGGCGGAGCCTCTTACGGCCAATGAGCTGTTCAACATCTCCCCCGTTCCTGTCATCAGGAGCATTGTCGCCGACCTGCGTGGGGGCGTCCCAAAAGAAACGATCGCAAGAAGATTTCACAACGGGCTCGTCACCGCGTTCGCAACGGTGGCCGGCTGCTGCGCCCGGCAAGCTGGCATCCGCACGATTGCGCTGAGCGGCGGGAGCTTTCAGAACGCTCTGCTTCTCCGGGGGCTGACGACGGCGCTTGAGGCGGAGGGCTTTCACGTCATCGCTCATCGCGACGTCCCGGCGAATGATGGAGGGATTGCCCTCGGACAGGTGTTCGCGGCCCTCCGGCGGATTCAGTCAGTATCGGTTTGATGCACGCGGCGATCTCCCGGAAGATGAAAAGGATGCGATGAAGTTCGTTGATGAGTACCGCGATGCCGGACTTGTCCGCCGCCTCGCCGAAGAGACATCGCGTCTCGCGGGGAGGAGGGAGCTGACATTCATGGAGGTATGCGGGACGCACACAATGTCGATCTTCAGGAACGGTATCCGTGTGCTCCTCCCCGCCACACTCAGGCTCCTCTCGGGTCCCGGCTGCCCGATATGCGTCACGCCGAACCGGTACCTTGACCAGGCCATTGCGCTTTCCCGGCTCCCGGGGATCACCATCACGACATTCGGTGACATGATGCGTGTGCCCGGCTCAACATCAAGCCTCGAAAGAGAGCGTGCAGTGGGACGCGACATCCGTGTCGTCTATTCTCCTCTTGACGCGCTGGAACTCGCGAGACGAAACCCATCCCGCGAAATCGTTTTCCTTGGGGTGGGGTTTGAGACCACTTCTCCGGGCGTCGCCGCGGCCGTTCAGTTGGCCGGCTCACGGCACCTCAGCAACATCTCATTCCTTGTCGCACACAAGGTGATTCCCCCTGCCATGCGGGCACTCATCGAGGGGGGTGTCGCCATCGACGGGTTTCTCTGTCCGGGACATGTGAGCGTCATCACGGGCTCGAAGCCGTACGAGTTTCTCGCACGTGACTACGGGCATCCCTGCGTCGTCGCCGGTTTTGAAGCCGCCGATGTGCTCGAGGCAATACTCATGCTCGTGAGACAGGCCATCGCCGGAGAGGCCGCCGTCGAAATCCAGTACCGTCGTGCGGTCACGCAGGAGGGGAACAAAGAGGCTCAGCGGCTTCTCAATTCAACGTTCGATACGGTCGATTCTGAGTGGCGCGGTATCGGCTCGATTCCAGAGAGCGGACTCTCGCTCCGTGCGGAGCTGAAGGGTCTTGACGCTGCGGAGAAGTTTGAGGTCGAAGTTGAGCCGACGTTGGAGCCGAAGGGATGCCGCTGCGGCGAAGTGCTCCAGGGGAGAATCACGCCGAACACATGTCCTCTCTTCGAGACTGCCTGCACACCGGAAAATCCGGTCGGGTCATGCATGGTCTCGAGCGAAGGAACGTGCGCCGCCTGGTACCGTTACGCGAGGATGCCGGGGGATTGTCTATGAAAGGAACTGAACGGATCATGCTCGGGCACGGGAGCGGCGGTCTTCTCATGCACGAGCTTCTCGAGGATGAGATCGTCGCAGCCCTTGGACGAGGTTCCATCCAACCCGACGACGCAGCCGTCCTGCCCCTGGACGGCGGTGAGGTCGTCTTTACGACCGATTCGTTCGTCGTCGATCCGATCTTCTTTCCCGGCGGGGATATCGGCTCGCTGAGCGTCTGCGGCACCGTGAACGACCTTGCAGTCATGGGGGCCAAGCCTCTCTACCTGAGCGTTGCACTCATCCTTGAGGAGGGGCTCCCCATCGAGGACCTCCGCCGCGTTCTCCGCTCGATGAGGCGAACAGCAGATGAAGCGGGGGTCCGTATCGTCACAGGTGACACGAAGGTTGTGCCGCACGGCTCGGCGGACAAGCTTTTCGTCACCACGACGGGGATAGGACTTCGGCTCAAAGGGCTTGCCCCATCATCGAGCCGGATTCGGCCGGGTGACGCACTCATTGCGAGCGGAAGCCTCGGGGAGCACGGGCTTGCGGTCATGCTGCGGCGCGAGGGAGTCGAGTTCGGGGCGGAGATCGTTTCCGATGTCGCCTCGGTCTTTCCCATTGTCGAGTCTCTGAAGCCGTTTGGCGATGCGATTCATGCAATTCGGGACCCTACGCGCGGAGGCATCGCATCGACGCTCAACGAGTTTGCTTCGGCGTCCGGGTGCACGATCGAAATCGACGAACAGGCAATCCCCCTGCGCGACGATGTCCGCGGAGCCTGCGAGATCTTCGGTTTTGACCCTCTTCACGTCGCCAGCGAAGGGAAGCTCGTTCTCGCCGTCGCCCCCGGCAACGCAACCGAGGTGCTTTGTACCCTTCGTTCGGTTCCCCTTGGTTCGAACGCCTCCATCATCGGCACGGTGACGGACCGCCGGACGCCGCGTGTGATCCTCAGGACGGCGGTCGGAGGACGCCGGATCCTCGAGATGCTTGCCGGCGAGCAGCTTCCGAGAATATGTTGACCCGCAGCCGTTTTTTACATGCAATGAGAGGGCTCAGATGAACAGCGGCGCAAGTACGAGAGTGATCGTGCTGAGCAGCTTCACAAGGACATGAATCGACGGGCCGGCGGTATCCTTAAACGGGTCACCGACCGTGTCGCCCACCACGCATGCTTTGTGAGCCTCGCTTCCCTTCCCGCCGAACATCCCGGTCTCGATATATTTCTTTGCATTGTCCCATGCCCCGCCTCCGTTGTTCAGCATTGTTGCGACGAGAATCCCTGCGATTGTTCCGACCATCAGCAGCGAGGCAACCGCCTCGGCGCCGACGCCGAAAGCCTTGAAGATGAGTCCGACGGCGACGGGTGCCAGCACGGGGATGAGGCCCGGGAGGATCATCTCTTTCAGCGCCGCTTTCGTCACGATGTCGACGGTCCGGCCGTAGTCGGGTTCCTGTGTTCCCCGCAGGATCCCGGGTTTCTCTTTGAATTGTGCCCGCACGTCACTGATGACGTGGTTCGCAGCCTTCCCCACGGCGCGGATCGCGAGTGCCGCGAAGAGAAACACGCTCATCGCGCCGACAAGTCCACCGGTGAAGATTTCCGGACGGGCAATATCCACGACACCGGAGAAACTTCCGTTGTAGTTCTTCACCTCGTCCAGGTACGCTGAGAAGAGAAGGAAAGCCGCGAGGGCTGCGCTGCCGATCGCGTACCCCTTCGTCAGGGCCTTCGTGGTGTTGCCGACGGCGTCGAGGCGGTCCGTTTTCTTTCGGATTTCTTCGGGTTGTTTGCTCATCTCGATGATGCCGCCGGCGTTGTCCGTGATGGGCCCGAAGGTGTCCATGGCAAGAATGTAGGCCGCCGGTGCAAGCATGCCCATGGTCGCTGCGGCTGTCCCGTAGAAGCCAGCGTTCGGAATCCCGCTCGACATGCCGAGATGGTAGGCGGCAATGATGGCCGCCCCGATGACGACCACCGGGAGCGCAGTGCACTCCATGGCAACTGCGAAACCGGTGATGATGTTCGTGGCCGCTCCCGTGCGCGATGCCTCCGCAATGGACCTCACCGGACGGTACTTGTACTCGGTGTAGTACTGCGTGATGTAGACGAAGAGGATGCTCGTGATGATGCCGATGAGCCCGCAGGCGAAGAAGTGGAGCCACGCAGTCGGCGCCTGGCCGGTGAACAGGAGCCATTTCGCCGCGATGAAAAAGCCGATCATGGCAAGGATGCTCGTGACGTAGTACCCGCGATTGAGGGCCGTCATCGGGTCGGCGTCTTCCCTCGTACGGACCACCATGACACCGACGATCGAGGAGATGAGACCGAAGGCACGGACGACGAGTGGGAACAGGATCCCCTGGATGCCGAAGTACGGGAAAAGCGCGACCCCGAGGATCATGGCGCCGATGTTCTCGGCTGCCGTCGACTCGAAGAGGTCCGCGCCGCGTCCCGCGCAGTCACCGACGTTGTCGCCGACGAGGTCTGCGATGACAGCCGGGTTCCTCGGGTCGTCTTCCGGAATTCCGGCTTCGACCTTTCCGACGAGGTCCGCCCCGACGTCGGCCGCCTTCGTGTAGATTCCACCGCCGAGCTGGGCAAAGATGGCAACGAAGCTTGCACCAAAACCGTAGCCGACGATGAGGAGGGGGATGTGACGTGTCTCAACACCGAGTGCGCTGACGATGGCGTAGAGGCCTCCGACGCCGAGCAAGCTCATCGCAACGACGAACAATCCTGAGACTGCACCCCCGCGGAGGGCGATCTGAAGCGCGCGGTTCAGGCTTGTGAGGCTCGCCGCCGCGCAACGGATGTTCGAGCGGACGGCGACATACATCCCCGCCACTCCGGCGATGCCCGAGCTCAGTGCGCCGAGGACGAACGAGAGCGTAATGAAGACTGCGAGCTGAAGAGCCGTCGGGACGGGATCGAACGGCTTGTGACTTCGAACGAATGCATAGAGGACGAAGATGAGGACTGCAAACACTATGCTGAGGAGAGCGATCGTCCGGTACTGGCGCTTGACGAACGCCTCGGCTCCCTCCCTGATGTGGTTTGCAATAGCCTGCATCTCGGGTTTGCCGAGAGGTTGGCTCATCACCCAGCGGGCCAGCCATACTGCGAACAGAAGTGCGAGACAGGCAATCACGAGAACAAGTGTGAGTTCCATAGACCTCCCTTTTCGTTCGGATGAAAGAAGAGTTGCAGGTACCTGACTCGATCCTGATCTCTACCTGATTATACTCCACTCCGACTGCAATTCGCTGGGAGTCACGCATGCCCGGTTTCACTTGAGCAACGTGATGATCCCGGGAATTGTGACAAAGAAAGTCTCATTTGCCGGGGAAACCTCTCCCCGGAAATCCCAGGAGAAGGTGCGAGAACGAGGGATATCGATCGCGACAAGGTGTGTGGTGCGGATCGAACAAGGTAGAGCCCCATGCAAGGGATCACATGGCCGGCGGGCGGGGAAGACTGCGAGGCATCTCCGATCCGTCCCCTCCACATGTGCTGCATCGGTTCTTGTGTCCCATATTATCGCGATTCGGGGCCAAAAAGTCAAGAACCGACGCTCCACGCTGAGAAGATACCGGAGTTGGCGTCTCAGAAAGCAATTACAGCACTGGCGCGCGAGGGGAGTTCCTGTACGCCTCTGATGCTTTGACCAGGCCGCGCCGCGCCGTCTCTGCTGTCTCCCAGCCGAAGCTCGTCACGTGCTTCTGCTCGAGCGTCTTGTATGTCTCAAAGAGATGCTCGATCTCGACAAGAAGGTGGCGAGGCATCTGGCCAATGTCTGCGATGGCGTGTGCGCCAACCTGTTCGACCGGACGAAGTTCGCCTACCGGAAGGCTGTCGAGTGGTCGAAGCGGCGCGAGGAGTTTGTAAAGAGAGCGGGCTTTGTGCTCATGGTGGAGCTTGCGGTTCACGACAAGCCAGCGGCAAACCTCACGCTCGAGCCGATCTCCTCGTCGGACGAGCTCGGAATGAGGTTCAACCTGAGATTCTGAGTCGACGGTTTACACGCCATCCTTTGCTTATCATCCCGAACATGCTCTCGATCAATCCTTGACAACGCAATTGCAGCCCGCGGGCAGCCCACCGCATGCTTGAAAGTGGACCACATCTGCGATATATTGATGGAGTAGTGCGGAGTGGAGGGGCACCGGTCTTTTCTTTCGGAAGATGTGCGGATCAAAGGAGCAATAGCTGCAGGAAAGAGCTTTCGTCGGCCGCCGAGCGGCGAGCCCCGTCCCGGTCACGCAGGATAGGAGAGGAGGACCTATGATCAGCAAGTCGTTACAGGATGCATTCAATGAACAGATAGGAAAGGAGTTCTACTCCAGCTATCTTTACCTCTCAATGTCGGCGTACTGCGAATCCGTGAACCTCCCCGGGTTTGCCCACTGGCTCAAGGTCCAATGGAAGGAAGAGGTATCCCATGCTATGAAGCTCATCGAGTACGTGGTCGATCGGGGCGGCCGCGTCATCCTTGGAGCGATCGACTCCCCTCCGGCAGAGTTCAAGTCGCCGCTCGAGATATTCAACGAGATCCTCGAACACGAGCAGATGGTCACGGCGTCGATCAACACGCTGTACACCCTCGCGGTAGAGGAAAGCGACTATGCTTCGCAGGTGGAACTCCAGTGGTTCGTGAAGGAGCAGGTGGAGGAGGAGAAGACCGCCACCGAGATCCTCGAGCACCTCAAGCTCGTCGGAGAACGGAGCGGGGCACTTCTCTTTATCGATCGTCACCTGAGGAAGCGCGACACGGGCAAGTGATCTGACCGCGACCGCGCCGAAGCTTGGTGCGCCGGCACGGCGAGATGACCACCTTCGCTCCTACCGCGGTAGAGGCTGCGGCAAATCTGCTACAACATAGATCATGATTGCGAGGGCCGCGACGCTGAGGTTCAGGTCACGCGGGTCGATCTTGTCCAGCATGTCCGCCGGACTGTGGTGGTACCAGAAATACGTCGCCCCCTCGCTGCTTGGTGACATTCCCGGCACGCCTTTCTCCATGATCGGGCCGATGTCGGTACCGCCGCCGCCCCTCCTGACCTGCCCTGCACCGATCGGCTCGAGGAGGCTTGCGATTGCGCTCACGATCTTCCTTGCAGAATCGCTCCCGCTGAATCCGAATCCCGTCGGCCTGTAGACGCCGGCGTCCGATTCGATCGCGAGGACATGCTTGCCGAGCTCGGACTCGTGAGCCTTGAGGTAGGCAAGCCCGCCGCGTGTGCCGTTCTCCTCGTTCACAAAGAGTACCGCGCGGACTGTCCGTCTCGGCTTCAGCCCGAGCTTCTTCAGCAGGTGCACCGCTTCCCACGCCTCGACGCAACCGCCGCCATCGTCGTGCGCTCCTTCGCCGACATCCCATGAGTCACTGTGCCCGCCGACAATGATCACTTCGTCGGGGTTCTCCCGTCCGATCACCTCGCCCATGACATTCAGTGATGGCACGTCGGGCAGCGTTTGCGCCTCCATCTTGAGCCGGACCACGATCTTCTGTCCGCGCGCCTGCATCCGTGCCATCATCGCCGCATCTTCCGCCGTAATGGCGGCGTGAGGGACCTTCGGTATCGAATCGTTGTAGTACATGACACCGGTGTGCGGCGTGTAGAGTGACATCGGCGTGACGGACCGGATGAAGCTTGCAACCGCGCCGTACCGGGCTGCCTCCACGGCGCCGCGTGAACGGTACCTGACTGCCTGCCCGTAGTTCTTAAAGACTTCGTCGAACAGGACAATCTTGCCGCGAACGTCAGCCGTGCGCCGCTTCAGCTCATCGAAGTCCTTCACGACAATAACCTCGGCGGTGATGGCGTCGGGGGGCGTGGCGACACTGCCGCCGAGCCCGAGCATGGCCAGGTGCGAATGATGCGGCTCGAGCAGCTCAAGCGACTCATGTCCCCGTACCCAGTGTGGGACCATGGCCTCTTCGCCATGGACATTGTCCAGTCCGTCCGACTTCATTTCCTTCAGTACCCACTGAAGAGCCTTCGCGAGATTCTCCGACCCGCTCAGCCTGGGACCGAACGTATCGCAGAGATAGGCAAGTCGATCATATGCGGAACTGTCCTTCTGCGCTTCCGCGGTAATCCTGTCCGCTCCGTCCCGGTACGTCGAGACGATCCACGCCGAATCGGGAAGTGGGGCACGAACCTCCTGGCCGCCTGCGGATCCAGAAAGAAGAAGAAAAGTCATGAGGG
>PEWR01000065.1 GCA_002779395.1 Ignavibacteriales bacterium CG07_land_8_20_14_0_80_59_12 | reverse complement strand
CAACCGGAGAGGGCAAACCCTTTTCTCCCAGGGAGTTGACCCAAGAGTTATCACACAAGTTGTTGTACCATGAACCAGTCACGAAAATGTCGTCGCCCGCTGAAGGGAGCGGAGCTGTTTCTATCCATGACATGTCATCGACGAGCCCGACCATTCCGATAACCGGCGACGGGATGATTGCCTCGCCGTTT
This sequence comes from Ignavibacteriales bacterium CG07_land_8_20_14_0_80_59_12, assembly GCA_002779395.1. Classification (GTDB taxonomy): domain Bacteria; phylum Bacteroidota; class Ignavibacteria; order 0-14-0-80-59-12; family 0-14-0-80-59-12; genus 0-14-0-80-59-12. The sequence continues at coordinate 11,084 of PEWR01000065.1, read as the reverse complement.
GACTCGTTGTAGAAGCTGACATTCCCTCCCGTCACAGGAAGTCCGAGCCCGGTGCACGCGTCTGCAATCCCACGGATGCTCTCGGCAAACTGAGAATAGACTTCGGTGTCGAGCGGATTGCCGAAGTTGAGGCAGTCGGTTATGCCAAGCGGTTCAGCCCCTGTGGAGATGATGTTCCGAAAGGCTTCAACAACAGCAAGTGCAGCGCCCGCCCGGGGATTCGCATTGACGTATCTCGCATTCCCGTCGATCGTCACCGCAAGTGCTTTTTTCGTCCCCTTAATACGGAGGACGGCAGCGTCTCCTTTTCCGGTCTGCACGACAGTGTCGGTCCTCACCATCGTGTCGTACTGCTCATACACAAAGCGTTTGCTCGCGATGTCCGGGAGGGAGAGAAGGGCAAGAAGTGTCTTCCCATAGTCCGCGGGCTCCGGAATTTCGTCCCAGCTCCTCGTCGATTCCTTGACTTTCCTTTCAGTGATCTCTCGCACGTAGACCGGAGCACCTTCCCCCGCCGCCAGGGCAGACGGCGGGATATCGACTTCGGTTCGCCCCCTGTAGTGGATTCTCAGCCGCTGCTCCGCCGTCACGCGCCCGACAACCACGGCGTTCAAATCCCATTTCCCAAACACATTCTCCACGTCCTGCTCACGGCCGGCTTCCACAACGAGAAGCATCCTTTCCTGCGACTCAGAGAGGAGGATCTCGTACGCCGACATCCCCTGTTCCCGGACCGGGACCAGGTCGAGGTTGACCTCGATTCCGACTTTCGCTCGCGCTGCCATCTCCGATGATGTTGACGTGAAGCCAGCTGCGCCCATGTCCTGTGCCGCGACGACGAACCCGGTTTTGATCGCCTCGAGGAATGCCTCAAGAAGGAGCTTCTCTGCAAACGGGTCACCGACCTGCACCGACGGACGCTTCTTCTCTGACTCTTCGTTCAACTCCGCGGAGGCGAACGTTGCACCGTGAATGCCGTCCCGGCCTGTCGAGGAACCAACCAACATGACAGCGTTGCCGACCCCCTTCGCCGCTGCGCTGATAACACGGTCGTGCCGCACAATCCCGACCGCCATCACATTGATGAGCGGGTTCTCCGTGTAGGAGGGATGGAAGTATATCTCACCCGCAACCGTCGGCACGCCGAAGCTATTTCCGTAATCGGCGATCCCGCGAATCACACCGTCGAAAAGGTACCGCGTCCGGTCGCTGTCCGGAGGACCGAAGCGAAGTGAATCGAGACATGCGATGGGCCGCGCTCCCATCGTAAAGACATCGCGCATGATGCCGCCGACACCCGTCGCAGCCCCCTGGTACGGCTCAACGGCGGAAGGGTGGTTGTGGCTCTCGACCTTGAAGACGACGGCAAGTCCGCCGCCGATGTCAATGATGCCCGCGTTTTCCGCCCCTGCATCGGCCAGTGTTCCCTTCCCGCGCCGGGGAAGCGTCCGCAGGAGTACGAGTGAGTTCTTATAGCTGCAGTGCTCGCTCCACATGACGCTGAAGACCCCGAGCTCGGCATACGTCGGCAGGCGGCCGAGGATGTTCACGATCCGGTCATATTCGTTGTCCGTAAGTCCGTGCGTCCGTGCAAGCTCGACGGTCACTACCGGTTCATCGGCGATCGAGGATGTGTCGTTGGGTGATTCCATTTGTCGGTGTTCGGTCACGCGGATGCTCCTTGAGTCTTGCCGTTCTCTTCACGAAGAAACTTCGCCGACTCCTCCGGCACCGCCGTCGTGATCGAGATGCCGGAGCCGAGTTCAAATCCCGCCTGCGTCGTAAGTCGCGGGAGAATCTGTATCGACCAGTGGTAATAGTCCTCGTTCGCGTCTTTGAACGGGGCAGTATGGATCACGTAGTTGTAGTCCGGATCGTTGAGCTTCTCATTCATTCTCTTGAGGACGAGGCGGACGACATTGGCGAGCTCACGTGTCTCAAGCTCGCTCGCACTCCCGAAGCATGCGTTGTGCTTCTTCGGAACGATGCTCGTTTCAAACGGCGACTGCGACGCGTACGGTGCGTACACAAAGAAATTCTCAGTCTCCAGGATGACACGCTCGACGGTCCTGCGTTCGACCGCGAGTGTGTCGCAGAAAACGCACGACCCGTGGTCGTCGAAATAGCGCATCGCCTCATCGAGCAGGCGCCGGATATGCGTTGGGACGATCGGCGTGGCAATGAGCTGTGAGTGCGGGTGCTCGAGCGACGTGCCGGCGGCGACACCGTGGTTCCGAAAAATGATCACGGTGCTGAACCTGCCGTCCTTCCAGATGGCGTTGTATCGCTCCCGGTAGGCAAGAAACACTTCCTCGACCTGGCTCCCCGGCATCGTCCCAATCGACACATTGTGGAGCGGGCTTTCGACGACAACCTCATGGATACCGACGCCGTCCATGCGCCGGTAGAACCCGTTCACGGACTGCCGATCAAATGAGCCTGAAGGCGCGAGAGCCCTGAACTTGTTCGGCACGACTCGGATCCGCCACGAACTGCTGTTCGCCGCAGCAAGGCCGTCCCGGTATGCGAACGTCTCGGGAGGTGTGTTCCCTTCGTTCCCAGGACAGAAGGGGCAAGCGGGATCATGCGGCGGGAGCTCACGTTTCGATCGTTGAAGCCGAAACTCGTGGGGCCGCTTGGCCCTGTCGGTGGCAACAATGACCCAGTCTTTCGTCACTCTGCTCTGTCTCAGTTCAGGCATCGCACACCTCAGTTGTCGGTGAGAGAAAGGGGGGGAGGAGACCATCTGTCTGACGAACGAACGTCGGTTCGTGGGGTGCAAGACGGAGCCGCGAGGCCGCGCCACCGGACCGTTTGCCGAAGAACGCAGCTCCAATGTACCCATTCACGCCTGCAATTCAAAGCAGAAGGCCCGCTCCTCACGCTTGGAGAGCGGGCCTTGCCACAGCGACAACACTGACACCTACGGCTGGCACATTTGAATCGTCCGCTCGACAACTTCGCGGGGGATGTTCGGAAGTCCCTTGACGACGGCTCGCTTCCCAAGCGGCTCGCCCGGGAGCGACATGACGTCGACATAGTGGATGTTTGCGTTCCACTTGATGTTGATCACCTTGATGAACTCGTTGGCGACGATCGCCTGACCCCGGGCGGAAGGATGGACGCCGTCGTAGCTGAAGACCCCTCCTGTGATGTAATCTGATGTGAACTCCTGTCCCGCGATGATCATCCCGTTCGTCTTCAGGCCGGCCAAGACTGCATTCGCATCGACGAGCCCGAAGCCGTTCTGTGCGGCGACGGTCTGGATGGTCGCGTTGAATGCCGCAACGGCGGTGCGGCACGTTGCCTGTTCACTCACATCGAGGATGACCGAGTCGGGGAGCGGGACGGCTCTGCCGCCGAGCGCAGCGGGAACACCATACCCTTGCTTTGTGAGATCGAGTGCGCGGAGGGTGAGGAGATCGCCGTCATTCACACCGAGCCAGTGCACCGGCCGCCCGTCGGCGCCGAGGAGCGGTTGGCCGGTCTGCGGGTTGATGATGTAGGCGGGAACCGTTGTGAAGAACGGGATCGATGTCACATCCGGGATATTCGCGACGACGACCTGGATGTTCGGATTGACCTGCTTGAGTGCTGCAGCCGCGTTCGCATAGAGGGCCGAGAACATCGCTCCCGGCGTCGGCTGAAGAATCTTCATGCCGTTTGTCCATCCGCCGCCGGAGGCCGCGTAGCCGAGGACATCGTTGTTCCCGAGCCAGAACGTGATGAATGTTGGCTGGAGAGCCGCCGCCTGCCTCAGGATTGTCTTCCCGAATGCCTGGTTCCTCAGGATGATCTGGAAGAAGGGATTCGAGCGCTGGGCCGACTTCGATCCGAAGTCGGTTGAATCGAACAGGTCGGAGAGCGGCAGACCCTGAGGATTGGGAATCCAGAGGACACTCCCTGGAATGCCGAGGTTATTGTAAGGCCGCTGAAGTGTGAGGTTCTTCGGTATCCCGCTCGACGGATCATATACCAGCGTTGGCGTTCCGCCGGCGAGCGATGTCACGCGGATCCTGCCGCCCATGCCGGGATCGGTGACGAGGGGTTGCTGGAAGTCCGCGATGCCGACCTGCTTGGCGATGAGAGCAGGGTAGCTGTACTGCTGGGCCGACTCAAAGAGCGCATTCGACTGATAGCCGGCAGTGATGCTGTTGCCGATGGCGACATACGAGACAAAGTTCGCTGTCCCTGTGGTTGACGGCGCGGTGACGTCGGGCATCTTCTCGCACGACTGGAACGCAGCCACGAGCGCCAGGATGAGCGGGACGATGACCAGGATTCGCACAATCTTCAGCATGCTGTTCTCCCTATCTTTGTGAGTCCTTCAGAACACTGACACACACTTTTCACATCGACGGTGCATGTGCCTTAGAAACTGTATCCGAGGCTGAGGGCGAAGAGGTTCGCGGTCGAGGAATAGGCACCATCAAATCCAATGATCGTCGTCCCGAGTGGCACCGACCGGTTCTGAAACGCGATGAACATGTAGGCGGCATCGATCGTCAGGTTCGGTGTCACTTTATACCCGACGCCGATACTGAAGTCACTACGGTTCGCATCCGGGAGGAGCGGATCGAGCGAAGGGTCCGGGTCCGGTGTCTTGTCATAGATGTACCCGACACGAAATGCCCAGTCACTGCACTCATATTCGGCGCCGATCCTGAGCATGTACGAATCCTCGTAGTTCTTCGGAGAAACGAGATCCTGCTGCGCAGTTGTATGCTGGTCGAACTTCACCGAGAGTGTGTCATAGGCACTCCAGCCCGTCCACTGGTAATCGAATTCAACCGTAAGCTTCTGATCCCCGCTCGTGTAGGGCGTGGCCGCAACGCCCGCGAAGAGCGTTGCCGGTGGTTTCAGCTCCACATTCGCATCGCCGCCGGGGAAAAGAGGCTGGAGCTGGGACGGGACGGTAAACGTCGTCGTGCCCTTCAGCTTGAGCTTCACCTGGCTTCGGTACGAGACGCCGAGCGAGAGCATTTCAATCGGCTTGTAGATGACTCCCGCGTTGAACCCGACGCCGGTGCCGCTCCCGTCAAGTTTCACTTCCCCCTCGGGTGAGAAGTCGAGAATCTTCCGCTGGAGGACGGCGTTTCCATAGACGAAATCGAAGCCCGCACCAATGGAGAGGTTCGGGAGGACCCGGTATGCAACCGTCGGGTTGATGTAAAATGTTTGCAGAGTGATCTTCGTCGTGATGCCCCGGCCGACCCAGTCAGCCGGCCATTCCGACCCGAGGCCGTACGGATTGAACACACCGAGTCCGAAGGCAAGGCCTTGCTCATCGAGCGAGTACGTCCCGTAAAGCGTCGATGGGTAGAAGACGTTCTTCACCTGCTTGGTCTCGTCGTTCGAGTTGAACTGGAGCGGGCCGCGGAAGGTCGTGGATGGAAAGATTAGTGTGGAGCCAAGCTGCAGGTGGGCGCCGCTGAGGAATCCGATACCCGCCGCATTGTAGAAAATTGCCGACGGATCAAGCGCCCTCGCGGCGAATGCGCCGCCTTGCGCCATGCCGCGGGCGCCGTGCTCGTTGATCTGGTAGCCTCCGGCAATGAGGTTCCCCGAGGCGAGAACAAGGACGGCGATGCTGAGCGCAATGGGGATGAGGGTTACCCAGCGTCTCTTCATTTGTAGCTCCTATTATTTGTGAGTCGGGAACGCTCAAAAATGGGAAAAGCCGAATAGGCCAATGTTACCAAATCAATATCGAAAAAACAAACACACCGGGGGAACCGATACGGAAATCGAATTCGATCAGCAAACTTCGGCCTCGCTGCAACCCAACCACCATCCAATGTGCCTATAAGGAGCATTATGTAAATTACGCCTTTCCACTCGTTGCGCGGCAGAGTGCCGTTCACGTACCCCTCCTCGCGCCATCCCCCCCTTCTGATTCCATACGATCCATGTCACCTCAAACCACCTTGAACAACTTCACAAGCGGCTGATTCTTCTCGACGGCCATCCCTTGCTTCACGTGAATCTTCTCGACGACGCCGTATTGGACGGAACGGATTTCGTTCTCCATCTTCATCGCCTCCAGTACAAGCAGGTTCGTCCCGGGCCGGACAGACTCTCCTTCATTCACTTTCACTTTGACGATGAGCCCGGGCATTGGCGCACGAATCTCCGAGACCGACTGTAACGCGGCCGAGGCTCCGCGAACGCGCTGCAGCAGTTCGAGACGCTGATCCATGACTTCACAGTTGGCTTCGCGCCCGGATGAATGCAGCAACACCCGGTTCTCTTCGCGTCCCGCGAGAACGAATGCCCGAGTTCTCACCGGACTGGAGACGACCGCCTGGTGCGGCCCTATCATCTGGAACGTCCAGTCCTTCTCCTCGCCGTTCAGGAGAATCGTGCCGTCGTTCCTGAACTCGACGTCAAACTTCCTCTTTCCGATTCGCACTGTGTAGTTGGCCATTGAGCTGAGTCCTCGTCAAGTCGTAGTGTCAAGCCGCCGCCGGATCCACTTGTCGCGCTGCTGCCTCGTATTGCCTGTAGGATCCCCGCCTCCAACAACAGACCGCGACATCGCGGCGTCGTACACACCGGCCGCCGCGACCGCTGCTGCCTCCAGCTCCGTCTCATCAAGGAGCTTCTCCGCGCCCAGACGATCAGGACGAATGTGGTCCTGAATGAAGTGTGTGTCGATCGCGCCAGAGGCAAATCCTGGATGCCCGAGGATCGCAAGAAGCAGCGGTATGTTGTGCCGCACCCCAACAATTTCAAACTCCCCCAACGCTCCTATGAGCCTCAGACACGCCTCTTCGCGGTCGCTGCCCCAGGCAATGACCTTCGCAATCAAAGGATCATAGAACACTGAGACCTCGCACCCTTCGGCAATCCCGCCGTCCACCCGAATGCCCGGACCCGCGGGCTGACGGTACCGAAGAATCCGCCCGCTCGAAGGCCGGAACTCTTCAAATGGGTCCTCGGCGTAGACACGCGCTTCTATGGCGTGCCCCCGACGAATGATCTCGTCCTGCGTGAATCTAAGCGGTTCCCCCTGCGCAATCCTCACCTGCTCCTTGATCATGTCGATGCCCGTCACCATCTCGGTCACCGGATGCTCCACCTGGAGTCGCGTATTTGCTTCGAGGAAATAGAAATTGCGCTTCCGATCGACAAGGAACTCCATCGTGATCGCATTTGTAAAACCGAGATCGCGAGCGGCCCGGACAGCCGATTCAACCATCCGTTGGCGCATTGACTCCGTCAGGAAGGCTGACGGCGTCTCTTCAATGACCTTCTGGTGGCGCCGCTGGATGCTGCACTCGCGCTCTCCGAGGCATACGACGGTCCCGTGCTCATCTGCAAGAATCTGAAGCTCGATGTGCCGCGGGTGTTCGATGTATTTCTCGAGGTAGATACGGTTATCTCCAAATGACGACTGGGCTTCGCTCGCAGCTCTTTGCATCGAGTCGAGGAGCTCCTCGGGGAGCTTCACGATTCGCATCCCCTTTCCACCACCGCCGCCAGATGCCTTCACGAGAACCGGATAACCAATCCGCTCGGCGATTCCGACAGCACCGGTGCCGACCTTGAGAGAACCATTGCTCCCGGGGACAAGCGGAAGCCCCGCCTTCGCCATGAGACGGCGCGCCTCCGTCTTGCTTCCCATCGACCTGATGATTTCAGTGGAGGGTCCGATGAACACAATACCGTGTGAGCGGACCGCCTCGGCAAACGACGCGTTCTCCGCGAGGAAGCCATATCCCGGGTGAATCGCATCGACGCGCGCCTGCACGGCAATTCGCAGGATCGCTTCTTGATTGAGATAGGTCTCTCTCGAGCTCTCCCCTTTCAGCCTGTACGCTTCATCAGCGAGACGAACATGCGCGGCGAACCGATCCGTGTCCGAGTAGACGACAGCCACATTGATCCCCATCTGCCGCACGCTCCTGAGAATCCGGACCGCAATTTCACCTCTGTTTGCAATCAATATCTTCTGAAGCCCTCGTCCCAAGACCTTGTCCCCTTTGGCAATGGATGTTTCAACTCATCCGAAGTATCGCCATCACGCACCCGCGTCTCACTTCAGCTCCGCGACCGTCACACCCGATCCGCCTTCGTTCCATTCACCAAGCCGGTACGATGCAACCCTTGGATGGCGCGGGAGGTACTCTGCGATTCGTTTCCTGAGGGCCCCTGTTCCTTTCCCGTGTATGATAAGAATCTCGTGGAATCCGGCCAGAAACGCATCATCGAGAAACTTGTCAACCGCCGCTACAGCCTCATCAGCCAGCATCCCTCTTACATCAATCTCGTTTCTCAGCTGGCGCGGCTCAAGAATGGAACCCGAATGAAAGGCTCCCGGCGGCGGCTCCTCTCGTGAGACATGCAGCTTTGCCACCGGCACCCTCACCTTGAGGGCGTCAAACGCAACAAGGGCTTCTCTGGAATCGGCAAACAACTGGACCACCTCCCCAATCCTCGACGACCCTTGAAGTGTCACGAACGAACCCGGGAGTATCTCCTCCTCCCCGCGCTCGCACGTGGGAGTTGCCTTCTCTGCTCCGACGAGCGATCCGATCTCCGTTTCGATAGATCGTTTCAACTCACGAAGCGATTTTCTCGCCTCCTGTGTCTCAGCCTTCCCCGCCTGCGAGTCACGTATCTGCCTCACAGCTTCTTCCACGGTTCTATTCGCGTTCTTCAGGATCTCCTGGGCTCCGGCGAGCGCCTCCTTTCGAATCTTCTTCACATCACGTTGGAGCTCCTCCTGGCGCTTCTCGTAGAGCGTCACAAGCCCCCGCAGGCGCGTCTCGTTCCTTTCAACCTCTCTGAGTCTCGCCTCAAGCTCCTGTGATTTCCTCTCCGTTTCAGAGAGAAGGACCTCGAGGCGGTTTGCTCTCTCTCCCACGAGCTCACGAGCTTTTCCTAGGGTGTCTCGAGGAAAATCGAGACGTCCGGCAATCTCAAGTGCATAGCTGCTCCCCGGCACGCCCGGACAATAACGGAAGGTCGGCTGGAGCGTGCTCTGATCGAATTCCATCGAGGCGTTCATGAACCCCTCTGTCGTTGCGGCGAACGCCTTGAGGAATCCGTGGTGTGTCGTCGCTATCGACAGGGCCCCCAATGCTGTAAGCCGTTCGAGGACGGCAGCTGCAATGGCCCCTCCCTCCGCCGGGTCAGTAGCTGCGCCGATCTCGTCGATGAGGACGAGTGAACCCGGCTTCGCTCTCGCCAGGAACGATTTTAGGTTGAGCATGTGGGAGCTGAAGGTACTCAGATCGCTCTCCACTGATTGGTCGTCGCCGAGGTCGACGAACACCTCCTCGAACACTCCCACCGACGAATCCGGATGTGCGCTGATGTGAAGTCCCGCCTGTGTCATAAGCACAAGGAGTCCGACCGTTTTCAGGGCTACCGTCTTCCCTCCCGCGTTCGGTCCTGAGATCACAGCTGTCCGGACGGTGGATCCGATCTCGAAGGCAAGGGGCACGACGCCGTTGAGTCCGTGCTTGATGAGAAGGAGCGGGTGGCGTGCATCGCGGAGGCGGATGGCATTCTCCTCGACAAGCTGCGGTGCAGAGCCGAGGATCTCAATCGAGTATTTCGCCTTTGCGTGGAGAACGTCGAGGTCGGTCAGTATTCCCGTCCCTGTGAGGATCCCGGTGGCGACATGACGGACCTGGCCGGTAAGCTCGCGCAATATCCTCTCGATTTCCCGCTGTTCCTCGAACTGGAGGGAGCGGATGTCGTTGTTCATCTCGAGCGTCTCGGCCGGTTCGATGAAGACCGTCGCGCCGCTCGCCGATGTTGTGTGCACGAACCCTGGGACGTGGTGCTTGTGCTCCGCCTTGACGGGGATCACCATTCGTCCGTCACGAACGGTGATGAGCTCTTCCTGGGTCATCCCTTCGCTCGAGACAGCCTTGAGAATGGCCTCAAGCTTGCGGCGGAGGTGATCGGATCGCACCGAGATCTCCCGCCGGATCGATGCCAGTGCACGGCTCGCTGAATCCTTGACGGTCCCACCTTCAGAGATCGCAGCATCGATGTTATGCTCGAGGACCCTGTCGATGAAGAGACCGCGTGCCAGCACGCTGAGGAGGGGAAAACGGTTTGTGCGCTTCTGAAAGTAGTGATTGGTCAGCCGGCTCGCACGCAGAGCGCCGGCGATATCGACGAGCTCGGGGGGAGTCAAGATGGAGTTTTCGATCGTTGATTGCCGCAGGGCGCCCCGCACATCTTTCACATCCGCGATCGGCAGGTCATCATCGGATTCAACAAGCGTCTTCATCTCGCTCACCCGGTCCAGCTCCTGCTGGATCCAGGCACGTTCAGTGGAAGGACGGACCGCATCGATTCGCTCTTTCGCCGCTCCGCTCAAAGCGTACCGCGCGACACGCGACAGAACGAGGTTGAATTCGAGCTTCCCGCCCGCAGAGAGAAGAGTCTCCTGCATTCCGGATCACTGCCCCTTCGACCCGGGAGATGTGAGCTTCTTGAGCTCATCATTCACGGCACCCTGCAGAGACCTGGTCTCCGGAAAAACCGATGTGATCACCCGGACGATCATCGGCGCGAAACTCGTGACGGGTCGATAGAGGTGAGAGGCCTGTTGCGTCTCCTTTGCCGGCACGTCGACGAGCGCGAGAACGAGAAGTGCTCCGCTGAGGACGAGAAGCCCCTCGATCGTGCCGATCGCGCCGCCGACGAGTCTGTCCGACAGGCGGATGATGCCCGGAGTCAGGCGCGATGCGAGGTGTCCGAGAAGATTGGCGACTGCCATGGCTGCGACGAGAATGAGGATGAAAGCAATGATCTGTCCGGCAAGTTCACCCGACCCGAGAGTACCGGAGAGTGTCCGCCCGAACGTCCTCGACCAGCGGAGGGCAAGTATGATGCCGGCGACGGCGCCGACGAGCGAAAGTACTTTTCGTATCGCTCCTTCGCGGAACCCCCAGAAGAATGCGAGCACGAGCACGACGAAAATGATAATGTCAAGTGCAGACATGCTCATGTCCCCAGGAATTTCTTGTGTAATAGCTCAGTAAGAATGTCAGGGTCTGAGTCCAATAGAAATGTCAGGTATCTGTTGTATTTTGGGAGTCCCCAAATGAGAAAGGACT
>PEWR01000025.1 GCA_002779395.1 Ignavibacteriales bacterium CG07_land_8_20_14_0_80_59_12 | reverse complement strand
TCTCGAAATCACGCCCCGTTGCATTAAAGCCAACGGCTACAGCATCCTCGTAACTGAACCCGAGCTTCCATCCCACGAGATACACTACGACAAACATCACCCCAAAGAAGACCGTCATCGGGAGGGCGAGCTCCAGAATGACCCCCGGACGGTCAAGGATGAGATCTCCTTTGAGTGCAAACATCACGATCAGCGTAAAGAGAAGGCCGACAATCGAGAGCGTATCCAGCAAGCTTTTGACTTTCTTGAACCCTTGCTCACCATATTTCTTCACGCCAAGGTAACGTGTGAGGAGTCCTGCGACGAGCGGAAAGCCGAGATACAGAAGAACGCTCTCTCCCACCACCCACACGTCGAACTGCACATTCCCCAGCAGCCAATGTGCATACACCGGAATAAGCAGCATCTGTAAAATGGCATTGAGTGCCACGAGCACGATTGCGAGTGCGCTGTTCCCGAACGAAAGGAACGTAAAGACGATCACCATTGCGATGCATGGTGCCAGACCATACAGTACAAGGCCTGTGTGGAAGTCGGATCCGGGCGTTAGAAACAGGTTTGCAAGCAAGAGCATGAAGAACGGGGCAACGGCAAAATTGAAGAAGAGCACCACGACAAGTTGCTTCGGCGACTTGACGGCCTTTCCGAGATCCCCGAACCGGATATTCGTCATCGCCGGATACATCATCAGGAAGAGCCCGACCACAACGCCAAGCGCCAACGTGTTCGGAAGTGAGAATTCGTACGTTCCGTGAACGATGGAAGCGAGCGCGTCGATCGGAGGTGTGAGATCGAAGTTGGAGATGCCGTAGATCTTGCCAATCCCAATGCCGATCGCCATGCTAACGATAACAAACACTGGGAGCAGTTTGAAGTTGTGAAGTTTCTCGAACAGTCTGAGAATGTTCATTGTGTTGCTCCAATCAGGATGTTCATGAGCCCACTCCGTCAAATGCATGAAGAGTGCCGGGAGCGTTGAGTGCAGCGGCTGCACGTTCGACCATCGTTCTTCCCTTGACCTCTGTTTCCAACAGCGGAAGAAGAGTGATGGGGAGGGCAAACCGTCCGCGGATTTCGTCAAGATACCGTTCCTGCATGGCACGGCGTCGTTCGAAGTACGAGTTCGTGCAATACTCCCGAATGATGACCTGGTTCGCCACCACAAACTGTGTGCGTATGCCTGCTTCCTTGAGATCAAGCATCGCACGATAGGCCTCGACAACGGGTGTGGACTCAGGATACATGACAAATGCAAAGGCCGACCGTGTTGGATCTTTCAAACGATTGACGATCCGGGTCAGTCTCTCCTGTGACTCTGACTTGACCGCACTGCTGGACTCGCTGGTGCTCACCATGAGTCCGACCTGGTCGCTGTAATCGAACGGCAATTGCAGTAAGCGGAGTGTATGGCCGGTTGGTGCGGTGTCGAACACAATCGCATCGTACCCCTCCAGCTCGAGATACTGCATGAACTTGTCGAATGCCGCCATCTCCTCCGTACAAGGAGATTCCAACTCCTCTTCAAGGGCTTTGAGCATGTCCTCCGAGTATTTCTTGCGGGCCTCGGCAAGAATGCGCTGCTTGTACTCTACCGTTGCTTTCTCCTGGTCAATGGTCGCCGCCCAGAGATGCGGCGCTCCATCGACGGGGCGAATCGTCTCGTCTACATGCTGTCCGAGGACTTCTCCGATATGTGCCGCTGGATCCGTTGTCAGTAAGAGCGTCTTGTGACCCTCACGAGCAAGGGAATATGCAGCCGCGCAAGATACAACGGTCTTCCCTACTCCCCCTTTGCCGGTAAAGAAGATGGTCCGTGGATGCCCGTTCGGCCTAATGAGATCCATCAGCGGCACCGGGGTGACGCCGTTCCGGAGTTGACCGTCACTGCTCTCTGGGATATTCACCTGGTACGTTGGGGCAGCGCCATTCGTCCGGAAGAGATCCGCAGCGACCAGGCGCAATGTCGGGATGCCTTTGATCTCACCGTCCCGCTGCAGCATCAATTTTGCAGGATACGGAAACAGCTCTCTTATGCGCGACAAGTAGGTCTGCTGCATTTCATACCGGTTCCTGAAGAACGGATGCTCGCACACCTCTTCAGGAAGCAGTCCATTGACGATGAGGTCGATCTTCTTAACCCCGATACTCTTCAGCTCTTCCGACGAGCGCCGTGTCTCATAGATCGGCGTACCCTCTGCCAGAAGAACGAATGTGAATGTCGTGCGGTCGGGATCACCCAGCAGGCGGGTTGCTTCATCGTACTTCTTCTTGTTTTCCTGTATCGAAGCAACAGGACCGATGCACGTGGCGCCGCTTCCCTGCGCGCTTTCTTCGATATGCTTGCTCCAGTCGACCGGAAGTTCCAGCAACCGGATCGTGTGGCCCGTAGGAGCAGTGTCGAAGATGACAACGTCGTAGTGCGTTCCCGGGTCTGCAGCATCGGTTGCTATAAAGTCAACGAACCTGTCGAACGATGCAATCTCGGTGGTGCAGGGCGAATTGAATTGCTCCTCCAGCACCTTGAGCACATCGACAGGCATGACGGCACGCATCGGGGCCAGAATGCGTTCACGGTACTCCTCGGTCGCTTTGTCAGGATCGATTTCCATGCCCCAGAGGTTGGGGACGCCAAGAGGCGTGATCTTGTGACCGATCTCCGTCTCAAACACGTCCGCAAGGTTCGACGCAGGATCGGTAGTGATGATCAGGGTTCTCAGGCCTTGCCCGGCATAGTGGACCGCCGTCGCACATGCCATCGTGGTTTTCCCCACGCCGCCCTTGCCGGAGAAGAAGAGATGGCGTGTCTGTTTCATATCGTCGTCTCCTCCACTGACAGCTTCAGTTCGTCGTACGTTGGATACGTCTTCTGCTTGATGATCTTGCCGTTGACCATGGTGAGCGGCAGGACCGAAACGCCCTCGCGTTTCAGGAGGGCGAGAACTTCAGGAACTTGCATGAACTTCTGCCCCTGCTGACTCAGCAGATAGCGCTCGATGGTCACTTTCCCATCGTACTCTTTCTTGAGCTTAAGAACTGCCTCATTGATATCGAGCAGGGCGGGATCAACCGAAGGCCCGCACAATCCGCTCGGACAGCACATCGGTGGGTCAAAAATCTCAATCGTCGTGAGTTCAGTCTTCACTGCTTTCTCCATCGTTGTTCTCCTTGGGAACTCAATTGCTCTATCACTTATCCACAGCAGGACGGAGGCGCTGCTGCCGAAGCGAAATCAAATTCTAACTCCTGACTCAGCGCCCGGTTGCATTCCTGAAGTGCTGTCACCATCCCCTGGCGGGCGTGAATGTACCGAGCGGTGACCGGGTGAGCGTTCAGGCTGCTCCGCAGTGCCCGCAAGTCGTTGATCTCCTCTTGCGTCAACGTTCCTGCGGACTGCTTCGGCTGCAGATCCGCTGACCGTTCGTTGAAGCGTTTTCGTATCTCACGTAGCTCCGGGTCGTCCTGAAACGCAGTTCTGGCTTTCACAAAGGTGTCAATCTCTTCCGAGCCTTGTACAGCGGCAACAAAGTTGTCGGCGGCATCGTGAAGTTCTGTATTCAGCATAATCATCTCCCTTGTATCAACAGCATCCGGTTGTAGGTTTGGTCAGTCCGGCAAAATCCAGATTGAGCCGCTCACTGACGAATTCGTTTATCTCTCTGAGGAGTGCGATCAGATTCTCCTGTGCCTCGAAATAGCTCCTCAACGTCTGATGGCCATTTACCGCCTGTTGAAGCTCCTCGAACCGCGTCGTCTCTTCCGCGCTTGCGCTCCCGAGTTGACGCATCAGTTGCAGCGTTCTCTGCGATTCCTGGAGTTGGCCCAGCAGGTCCTGGGCCTGACGATCGGCGCGATAGCGCTCTTCTGCCACAGCGAATGCCCGGTACTCAGCAGTATGGACTATGGTTTGACCAAGGTGTTTCGCAGCCCCGGTAAGGGGCGTCGTTTCCACTTGTGCCGACCTTTCAGTTCCGTGATTCATGTTCTCTTTCCATGTTTTAGAAATATGGGACGTGTTCTGCGTTCAATCGCTTAAGCTCCTCCGCAATACGACGCTCAGAGAGTTTGCCACCTGCCTGAATGAGCTTGCCGTTCACGGTGACGAAGGGGGGTGGCTGGCCCTCCTGCAAGAGGTTCACGATGTTACCAAAGTCGAACGATCCGGGTGAGAATAGTTCGATGTAGACGGTTCGAACGTTCTCACCAAACCTGGATTGCAGGCGGTGCCCGATCAGTTCCGCGGCGGCTTTCCATGTCTTGCCTGGATCACATGCCGCTATCGGCAGACCAAAGATGTGGACGGTCGTCATGTGGTCCTCAGCAACAAGCCCCACCGCCGCAGCAGCCTGATCCGCCGCCCGTGTTCTGACGAACCTGGGTGCCTGTCAGAATCGAGAAGCCGCCGAACACCTGCTCAACCTTATTACTCCCGCACTGTTCACAGGCAATGCTGTGTTCTTTCGCTTTTCGCTCCTTTTCGGATATGCTTGCGAAGAACTCAAAGTAGTACCCACATTCCTTGCAATGAAACTCATACGTTGGCATTATGCATTCTCCTGAGAAGGGTGTGCTGAGTAAGTTATTTGACGCTCGCGAGCAAGCAGATCGGCAGCAAGCTTGTTGATATCATTGATAGGACGTTGCTTGACCACCTGCGCAACATTGATGGCTTCTTCAATTTCTTCAATCGTGCAGCCGGCGTTGACTGCCTCAGCAAAATGGTAGCGTAGACAGGGCAGACAATTTCCCCCGATCGATGCGCCGATGGCAATCAGTTCACGCTGCTGTGGATTCAATCCTGATGTCGCGCCCATGACTTAGTCCATCTCCAGTATGGCCGGAACCCGGTGGTTCGGCTTCAGCACTGCGAATGTTGTGCAGTACCCGCGCTTGATGTTTCGG
Organism: Ignavibacteriales bacterium CG07_land_8_20_14_0_80_59_12; assembly: GCA_002779395.1. Taxonomy (GTDB): domain Bacteria; phylum Bacteroidota; class Ignavibacteria; order 0-14-0-80-59-12; family 0-14-0-80-59-12; genus 0-14-0-80-59-12. Next base: position 6,506 of record PEWR01000025.1, on the reverse strand, counting down.
GCAAGGAGTTTGGCATCTCGTTGCGCCACCGGGTCAGCTTTGAGTCCCTCCGCGATGGCTTGCAGGAGGTGTCGTTGTTCATCATTCTTCAGATCCGCGCCGGAATAGAGCATCCACAGGCCCTGCTTGCGGTCCTTCACCAAACCTGCTCTCTTAAGGTACGCAAGGTGGCGTGATACCTTTGTCTGAGTAAACTGCAACGTCTGCTCGACATCGCACACGCACAACTCGCCGGAGGTCAAGAGGATGTTATAGATCCTCAGGCGGGACTCATCGGCGAGTGCTTTGAATACAAGTGCCAGATTCTTCATCGATTGACCCCCGTCTATATGCGCACAGCCAAATATATACATTTGCCTTGGCAAATGCAACAGGCCATCCTTAATGCCTGCTTGAATGCAGTCGTAAAGAGCACTTCAGCTTGTTCCTCATTCAAGGTGCGCGTACCAATCATCAGCTTCAGTTCTTCCGGTTTACAGCCGGTCTCGTGCACGAGCTCTGCCACTCCAACGACAGTACGGGCTGCCATGATCAACACATCATTGCGGTCAATGTGCCTGAACTGGGCAGCGGCGGCGAGTGCGTTGATAACGGGGAAGATGTATGTTGGACCGACTGCCGTGAGCGCAGTTGCCGCGTTCATCTCCTCCTCATTAATCCTGATGGCTTTGCCAAAGACGCTCAACGTAGGCACGCTTGACCAATGCGCCCCCAAGATCTGGTTGAAATCGTAGTTCGGATTCACTAGTTTGTCGCTACGCATGACGATGGTCCTCTCTTGTTGGTGAACGACCTCGCGGTCGTCACCTCAGAGTACTACTCTCCATGTTTTTTTCGAGGCCCAAGTTCAACTAACTTTGAAACATCCCCTTGATGCTGTGTGTCTTGATATTTCGTTAGTTGACGAATTAACGGAGGGGAGCGATGAAGCGCGAGATGGTGAGCGTCTTCTCCGGGCGATGCTGTCGTCGTTGAGAGATTCGTTCGAAGACGACGCCGACGTGAAGAAGGACAGCAAGAAGCTTCGGCGAGTCGATCGGAACAAGATCTGCCGGATCTGACACTTCTTGTCCGATGTGTTCAATGTCGAACAGCCAGTGTGAACGAGAGGGGAACATGATGAACATCAAGATTCTTGGTCCGGGATGCGTGAACTGCAAGACACTCCACCGACGCACGATCGAGGCACTTCAAGAACTGAACATGGAGGCCACGGTTGAGAAGGTCGAGGACTATCAGAGGATTGCCGCCTATGGCATTATGCGAACGCCTGGATTGGTCATTGATGAGAAAGTCGTGTCTTACGGGTTCGTCCCCAGGGTAGAAGAAATCAAGAAACTGATTCTCCAGGAAGCCGCGAAGGCGTGACGGATGAAGCTCAAGCGGTCTCAGCTCGGTCTCCTTTTCATCGTTGCCTGGGCCATCGCCTACTCTCTCCTTGAGCCCGGAGTTCGCCTCCTCGCTTCTTTGCTGCCGCTCATTATCATTTTTGTCAGCGTTGTCGCAACAGGAATTATCATCGTGGGGTATCTCTTCAATCTCATATACTAAAATCGGCGGTGCGGCATTTCAGCCGGACGGAACAGAAATGGGGGCGAGGGAATAAATGTCGACACGCGTGTTGATCATCTGCACTGGCAATTCGTGCCGGAGCCAGATGGCGGAAGGCTTCATGAGGCGCTACGCACCCGGAGTTGAAGTCTATTCTGCGGGGACGGTGCCTGCCGAAAGAACCCATCCGAAAGCAATCCAGGTGATGGAGGAAATTGGGATCGACATCTCCAGGAGTGTCCCGAAGAGTGTCGGACAGTTCCTCGGGCTGGAATTCGATTACGTCATTACTGTCTGCGATGACGCCCGAGAATCTTGCCCCGTGTTCACCGGCCGCGTGAGGCATCGTTTGCACATCGGCTTCGAGGACCCGGCCAGAATCCAAGGAACGGAGGAGCACGTGCTCAATGAGTACAGGAGGATTCGCGATGAGATTGGCCGCGCATTCAAGGCGTTTGCGGAATCGATGGAAAACCGCACATGAAGCATATGCCTCGCGCAAGCGTTCCAGATAAACCAGACTTTTCCGGGTGCCGCTAATGGAACAGACCGCCGCTGCTGTGAAAACAAAGCGACTGAACCTCTTCGAACTTTACCTATCTCTTTGGGTGGCGATTTGCATGGTCATTGGAATTGCGATAGGGAAGGTGTTCCCACAGGCAACCGACCTGCTGAGAGGACTGGAGTTTGGCGAAGGGAGCCAGATCAACGTTGCGATTGCCGTGCTGATCTGGCTGATGATCTACCCGATGATGCTCAAGGTAGATTTCACCAGCATTCTGAATGTCCGGAAGAAACCGCAGGGCCTGCTCGTCACGCTTTTTGTGAACTGGCTGGTGAAGCCGTTTTCGATGGCGCTCATCGGTTATCTCTTCTTCAAACACCTTTTCCTCCCGTTGATCGGTGAAGAGCTTGCGAATCAGTACATCGCCGGTGTCATCATCCTCGCGGCGGCGCCGTGTACGGCAATGGTGTTCGTCTGGTCGTACCTGACCGACGGCGACCCGGCCTACACGCTTGTGCAGGTCTCGGTGAACGATCTTATCATGCTGGTCCTCTTCGCCCCGATCGTCACTCTTCTCGTAAGCGGTGCAAGCAGCCTCACCGTTCCGTTCATCGTCCTCCTGTACAGTGTTGTGATCTTCATTGTGATCCCTCTGGCGCTGGGGAGCCTTAGCCGCGCGATCATGATTCGATGGAGGGGCCGAGAATGGTTCGACACACGATTCGTGTCGTTTCCGCCCTCTTTCGTGTCATTCGTGGTTGCCTTTGACTCTCTTTGGCAATCCCTCGACGTTTTTGTACCTTGAATATAGAGAGCAACTATTGCTCGACGCTGTTACGGTACATCCCGGATCCCATGAACGAACGACTCGAAGAAATCAAAGCCCGTTACGACGAACTCACGAAGCAGCTTTCTGAGCCGGATGTCATGTCCGACCAGAAGCGCTACCGTGACTTGGCGCGCGAACACAGTCAGCTTGCCGACATCGTGAGGATCTACGCGAAGTACCGGAAGCTCCAGGAGTCTCTCCCGGGGCTGGGGGAGCTGGCGCAGTCGACGGGCGATGACGAGCTCCGGACGATGGCGGCGGCAGAGCTGCGTCAGGCAGAGGCAGAGCTGCCCGGGGTCGAAGATGAGCTGAAGCTCCTTCTCGTTCCGCGTGACCCGAACGATGCGAAGAACGTGATCGTCGAGATCCGCGCTGGCACCGGCGGGGAGGAGGCGGCCCTTTTCGCGGCAGACCTCTTTAGGATGTACACGCGGTACGCCGAGCAGAAAGGGTGGAAGGTCGAGCTCATCGACGAGAACACCACCGGACTTGGCGGCTTCAAGGAAGTTGTGTTCGGCGTCTCGGGGGAGGATGTCTACGGCTATCTGAAGTATGAGAGCGGTGTCCACCGCGTGCAGCGTGTGCCGAGCACCGAGGCAAGCGGGCGAATTCACACGTCAGCCGCATCCGTAGCCGTGCTCCCGGAAGCGGAGGAAGTCGAAGTTGAGATCAATCCGACGGACCTCCGGATTGACGTGTATCGCGCCGGCGGACACGGCGGCCAGAACGTCAACAAAGTCGAGACCGCGATCCGAATCACGCACATCGCGACCGGCATTGTGGTCCAGTGCCAGGATGAGCGATCGCAGTACCAGAACCGACTGAAAGCGATGCGGTTCCTGCGCGCCCGGCTCTACGACCACATGATTGAAGAGAAGGATGCGTCGCTTGCAGCGCAGCGGCGCTCGATGGTGAGGAGCGGGGACAGGAGCGAGAAGATCCGGACGTACAATTTCCCCCAGAACCGTGTGACCGACCACCGCATCGGGCTTACCCTGTACAACCTCAGCGGCATCATCGACGGTAGTCTCGATTCGCTCATCGAGCAGATTCGTCTGGCCGATAGGATGGAACGGCTGAACGGCTCCGGCGTCTCAACGTTCGGATCGTGAATACTCTCCAGTCCTTTGCCTTTCTCTTGACTTCCCGCGGCGCTTTGGCTACATTAGTCCTGAAGTTCCTCCCTGCTGAAATCAGATCACTGTCAAACCGCAGCGCTGGGAGGGACGATCGCATCGAATCGACTTGGCCTTCCAAATTCTCGTTACCCAGGAATCTGGGGTGACATCTGTCTATTCATCGGTCGAGAGGGGGAATCTGCGATGAGAAAGACGAACCGGAGTAAGGTTGGCCGACCTCGCGCCTGCCTGAAGTGCGCCATCCAGGTGGTGGCGCTCTCGATTGCGATGCTCCTTCCAGCGTTCGGTCAGACGACGCAATGGGGCGTTCAGCAATTGAGCAACGGCAACCTGGTGACGTTCCCGACTCAGTTCAGCGACGCACCGGTGACCCTTACGTCAGCCCAGGTCGGTGGGAAAGCCATCTCAAGCGCCGCCGTGTCCGTGACGAAAAGCGGCTTCTTCATCTCGCTTTATGACGACGTAGGCAACGCCGTAAACAATGCATGGGTTCAATGGATTGCGTTCATCCCGGATGCGTCGAAGAACTGTATCGGAGGAATCGTGCAAGCGAGCAACATGCAGCACATTTCCTTTCCTCAGCTTGCTTCGGGCCCGGTCATCGTGACGAACGCCCAAATCGGTGGGATAGCATGCATCAGTGGAGCGGTGAACAACGCGAGCAGCGGTTTCGACCTATACCTTGTGGATGACCACGGAACCGGCATCAACAACGCCTGGCTTCTCTGGATGGCTGTCATTCCCGGTCAGAAGAATACGTTCAAGGGGGAGGTCCGGCAGATGAACGACGGCGAGAACATTCGTTTCACTCCGTCTTTCACCGCCGGTGCGGCGTACGTCCTCTCAGCCCAGCCGGGAATCATCGCTGCTGCCATCAACAACCGGTTGGATGGGTTTTCGTTGTCGCTCGTGAAACATGACGGTACCGCGGCGTCAGGAAGGTGGACGCAGTGGATCGGTTACGCCGGCGGGCAGGTGGGCGTGGTTGAAGGTGCTTCGTTGCCTGTCACCTTTGAGCTCCATCCTGCGTTCCCGAACCCGTTCAACCCCACTACGCGCATCGAGTTCTCCGTCCCGAACGGTGGTCACGTAACGCTCAAGGTCCATAACGCTTTGGGCGAGGAAGTTGAGACGCTGGTCTCCGGTCACGTTTCTGCCGGCCGGCGTTTCGTCGATTGGGATGCAAGTGGTCAAGCAAGCGGAGTGTACTTCTGTCGATTAACTGCGGGCGGGTCGGTTCAGGTGACGAAGCTTGTCCTGGTGCGTTGATCTCTCTCCGTCACTCTGACCCATAACGAAGCGAAGGGGAAGAATCTCATCGAGCGGAGCGAGGCTCATATCCCCGCCATCGAATGGCTCATCCACTTGCAGGAGCGATTCACGAATCGCCCTTCTGTCCGTTTCTTTTTCGTCCTGCTTCTCGCTTCCCCTGCTCCACAAAGAACTGCCTCAGCATTTCCCGGCTGCGATCATCAAGGACGCCCGGTATGACGTGCGCGCGGTGGTTCAGCCGCCGGTCCTCAAGGATATTGAACAGCGACCCGCACGCTCCTGCTTTCGGATCGAATGTCCCGAACACGACCACTGGAATGCGGGCAAGGACAATCGCACCCGCGCACATCGGGCACGGTTCCATCGTGACGTAGAGCGTGCAATTCTCAAGCCGCCGTGAGCCGAGGTGGTCGGCCGCCGCAGTGATCGCGATCATCTCGGCGTGCGCAGTCGGATCTTGCAACCGCTCGATCTGGTTGTGTCCCTTCGCGATGAGCTCGCCGTTGCATGTGATGATGCACCCGACCGGGACTTCTCCTTCCTTGAATGCCCTCTCCGCCTCGCGCACCGCAGCGAGCATCCAGCGTTCGTGTTCAGTAGGAGTCTTCATCTGTGTCTTTTCCACCTTCTTCCGTGCAAATCCACCGGCAGATGGGCTCCACCTTCAAGGTGGGGTCGATCTCGCCCGGTGGCAATATAATGAATCGCGTTTTGATATTGTCACGGAATGAGATAAATTCTTGGCTGAAATCAGGCCTCTTGTGCAAACCAGCCGACTCCTCCGTTCCCCGTCCACCGCCTTGAGAGGGGCAGAAGCATATAGGTACTGATGATGTCCGTTCCCGATACGGTTCTCCGTCTCATCGAGCACTTCGACCAGAACAAATCCGCCTACTCGACCTCCGCCTACAACGAAACGCAGGTCCGCCGCGAATTCATTGACCCCTTCTTTGAGGCCCTTGGCTGGGATATCGGCAACGTCCGCGGCTACGCCGAGCAGTACAAGGAAGTCATCCACGAGGACATGATCAAAGTCGGGAGCGCGACGAAGGCCCCCGACTATTCCTTCCGCATCGGTGGCTACCGGAAGTTCTTCGTCGAGGCAAAGAAGCCATCGGTCAACGTTAAGGACGAGATCAGTCCAGCGTATCAGCTTCGCCGCTACGCCTGGTCGGCAAAGCTTCCCCTCAGCATCCTCACCGACTTCCAC
>PEWR01000078.1 GCA_002779395.1 Ignavibacteriales bacterium CG07_land_8_20_14_0_80_59_12 | reverse complement strand
CCGGAGCCAATTTTCCGCCGGCAGCGAGAACATTAACAGGAGGCAGAAGAGGATGCCGAGGATCGGGACGAGCGGGACAAAGGGGGCTCGGAACGGCCGTTCGGCGTTCGGATGCGTCTTCCTCATTATGAGGACCGCGCTGCAGACGATGACAAATGCAAGAAGCGTGCCTATGTTTACCAGTTCCGCGAGGACGCGGAGCGGCAGGAATCCTGCGAGCGTGGCGACGAAAATGCCGGTGAGGATGGTGGACTTCCATGGCGTCCGGAACTTCTCGTGCACGGCCCCGAAGATGCTGGGGGGAACCAAGCCGTCGCGTGACATGGCGAGGAGAATACGCGGTTGGCTCAGCATCAGGACGAGTAGGGTAGTTGTGATCCCTATGAGAATTCCGAACGAAACGATGGGGTGCGCCCAGGAGAGTCCAACCTGCGCAAACGCATTGGAAACGGGTGCATTAATGTTGATCTTGTTGGATGGCACCATCCCGGTAAGGACGCCCGCCACAAGGAGGTAGAGGACCGTGCAGATGACAAGTGAGGCGATGATCCCGATTGGCACATCCCTGCTCGGTCGCTTCGCCTCCTCCGCGTGCGTCGAAAGCGAGTCAAACCCAATGTATGCAAAGAAGATCAAGGCAGCCCCGGCGAACATGCCGAGCGGCTCCCCGCCCGGACCGCTCTGACCCAGGATCGTCTTGCCGAAGAAGCTGATGCCGGTATAGCCATATGGGGCAAACGGATGCCAGTTGGCAGGGTTGATGTAAAATGCGCCGACCACGATGGCGAAGAGGACGATGAGAAGATTCGCGATGACCATTACGGTATTGAAGGTTGCGCTTTCCCTGATCCCTTTCACGAGGATTGCTGCGATGACGGCGGTAATGATAATAGCCGGAAGGTCGAGCACCGTGCCGGTGACGGCGAGGAGTCCGGTGTCGGGGTTAAAGTCGAATGGTGCTTGCGAGATGGCATGCGCTACTTTGAATCCGAATATCCCGATAAGATCCTGGAAGTAGGCCGACCATCCATGGGCGACGGTCGCGGCACCAACTCCGTACTCGAGCACGAGATCCCACCCGATGATCCATGCGATGAGCTCGCCGAGCGTGGCGTAGGCGTACGTGAATGCGGAACCTGCGATCGGGACCATCGATGCAAACTCGGCGTAGCAAAGGGCCGCAAAGATGCAAGCGGTTCCTGCAAGGACGAAGGAGAGTATGAGGGCAGGGCCAGTCTTATCGTGAGCTGCGACGCCAGTCAGGACGAAGATGCCCGCACCGATAATGCAACCGACGCCGAGGCTTGTAAGTGTTACCGGACCGAGGACGCGCCGGAGCCTCTTCTCTCCTTTCATTTCCTCGAGCAGCAAGCTAAGTGGTTTCGTGGCAAAGAAGTGATTGGCCATACATCAGACCTCTACGCTATTCTGTGCTGGGCGGTGAATTGAGGCAGAAGGTCACGACGAATGCAGGTTCTCCGGGCTTGTTCGAGCCAAAGATTGTTTTAGTTTAGCGAAGAAGTGGGACAAAGTCAAAGAACATTCCGGTTCTCTCCCACGAAACACAACTGGCCGGCAAGCCGTTTCTCGCCTTTGAGTGCCCCTCGACGCGCCGTGCGGCGTAGAAACGAGAAAGCCGCGGGGAGCACATTGGAAGCGCGCTACCGCGGCCTTGAGGGGAAGAGACAAACCTATTCGTATCGGAGCGCGTCGATGGGATTGAGGAGTGCGGCTTTTCTCGCCGGGTAGAAGCCGAAGAAGATGCCGACCGCCGCCGAGAAGAGAAACGCCAGGAGGATCGAGAACGGTGAGACAAGGACGGGCCATTCGGCGAACTTACCCACAAGGGCTGACGCTGTTACGCCGAAGAGGACTCCCACGATGCCGCCGAGGAGGCTGAGGAAGATCGCCTCGATAAGGAACTGGTAAAGAATGTCGCGGCTCCTTGCACCGACGGACATCCGGATACCGATCTCGCGCGTTCGCTCGGTGACCGAGACGAGCATGATGTTCATGATGCCGATGCCGCCGACGATGAGCGACACGGAAGCAATGCTCGCGAGGAGTATTGTCATGATCTTGGAGGTTGACTCTGCTGCACTGGCGATCTCGGTCTGTGTCCGGACGGTGAAGTCGTCGTCCATCATCGGCATAATACGGTGACGGAGGCGAAGGAGCTGTGTGATCTCGGTCTGCGCCTCGTCGATGAGACCCTGGCTCCGGGCCGAGACGAGGAACTGACGCACCACGGTGGTGCTCCCGAGGATCTTCCGTTGGACGGTCCAGAACGGCGCAACGATGATGTCGTCCTGATCGTCTCCCGATGCACTCTGTCCCTTCGGCTCCAGGATGCCGATGACTCGGAAGGGGAGCTTTCGGATGCGGATGATCGCACCGATCGGGTTGGCGTCGCCGAACAGGTTTTCCGCGACGGTTTTCCCGATGAGGCACACCTTCGCCTGCGACCGGTTCTCTTGGTCCGTGAGAATCTGTCCGTCACTCACGTTCCAGTCCCGGATCGCGAAGTAGGGAGGCGTCGCACCCATAACGCTGGTGGCCCAGTTCCGTTCGCCGTACACGGCCTGTGCCCCGGCGCGGACGAGCGGGGTGATGTAGGCAACCGCCGGGCATTGCTGGGCAATTGCCTGCGCATCACCCTCTGTCAGGGTGGTCCGCGATCCGGCTCCCATATGGACGCCCCCCGCATTCATCGAGCCAGGGAAGACGATCAGGACGTTTGTGCCGAGGGCGGCAATACTCTGCTGGATGTTGTGCTGGGCGCCCTCGCCGATCGCCATCATGGCGATGACCGCGCCGACGCCGATGATAATGCCGAGCATCGTGAGGAACGACCGCATCTTGTTGCGGCCGAGCGAGCGGATCGCGACGCGAAGCGTATTTGCAATGTTCATTCGGGTTCCTCCTCTTCGATGACCGGGAGCGCGGCCAGCGCTTCAGCAGCACTCCGCGGCGTCTCGACGACAGTATCCCGCAGGATTCTCCCATCTCGGAACACGACGTTCCGCTTCGCAAACGCCGCAATATCCGGTTCGTGCGTCACGATGATGATTGTGATGCCCCGTGCGTTGAGCTCCTGGAAGATACCCATCACATCGAAGCTCGTGTGCGTGTCGAGGTTGCCAGTTGGCTCGTCGGCGAAGATGATGGAGGGCTTGTTCACGAGTGCACGCGCAATGGCGACGCGCTGCTGCTGCCCGCCGGAAAGCTGACTCGGATGGTGGTCCGCCCGGTCCTGCAGCCCGACGGTTTTGAGCGCTTCCATAGCAATTTCCCGACGCTGGCCCATGCTGACGCTGTGCGTGTAGAAGAGAGGGAGCTCCACATTCTCTAGTGCACTCGTCCGTGCCAGAAGGTTGAACCCCTGGAACACGAAACCGATCTTCTCGTTCCTGATTCTCGCAAGGGCATCGCGGCTCATGGCCGAGACATCAGTCCCTTCGAGATAGTACTTACCTCTTGTCGGCTGATCGAGGCAGCCGAGGATGTTCATGAACGTCGACTTGCCCGAACCGCTTGCACCCATCACCGCAACGAACTCGCCTGCTTCGATCGTGAGCGAGATGCCGCGAAGGGCATGCACTTCCACATCGCCCAACGTGTAGATCTTGACGAGGTGTTCGACATGGACGAGCGCGCCATTTGACGAAACGCCTGACATGGTTAAATTCTTGCTCACCGGCGGCCTCCGCCTCCTCCACCCATCCTCTGAGGCGCGAACGGGTTGTTCTGCGACGGCCCCTGCGCTGTCGGGTTCGGGTCGATGACGCCGAGAACCACCTTGTCACCCGGCTTCACGTTCCCCGCAACGATCTCCGTGGACGTCCCGTCCGAGAGCCCGGTCCTGACGGGCACCGGGTTCAACGTCCCCTTCGAGTCCATGACCCACAAGATGCCTCCCTGCCGCCGCTGACCCTGTCCCGGGCCGCCCTGGCCGAAGCCGCGTCCCTGCATGCCCATCCCGCCGCGATCGGGCCGGCTGCGGTTTCCATTCGACCCGCTGTCCGGCCGGTGGGGGAGGTTCACAAGCCCGGCGTCGATAAGACTCTGAGTGGGCCGGAACGTCAGAGCGAGTGCCGGCACCTTTACCACGCTGTCCCTCTCAGCGACAAGGACGGAGACGTTCGCCGTCATTCCCGGCATGAGCTTCAGGTCCTTGTTCGGGACATCGATGATGACAGTGTAGTTTACCACGTTCTGGACGATGACCGGCGCGAGGCGGACCTGCGAGACGGTCCCGGTAAACATCTCGTTCGGGTATGCATCGACGGTGAACGTCACCGGCAAGCCGACGCTGATGCGTCCAATGTCCGCTTCATCCACGCTTGCCTGCACCTGCATCTTCGTCAGGTCGTTGGCGATACTGAAAAGGACCGGCGCCTGAAGGCTGGCGGCGACCGTCTGCCCCACGTCCACGTTCCGGGAGATCACCACGCCGTCGATGGGGGAGCGGATCGTGGCGTAGTCTATGTTGACACGCGCGCGGTCCATCTGCGCCTGCATCTGCTTCACCGTCGCAGACGCGGCTTCGTAGGTCGTTCGGGCTGCGTCGAGGTCAAGCTGTGCAACAAGGTTCTTTGTGAAGAGCACAGTCGTCCTGTCGAGGTTCCGCTTCGCGTCGGCGAGCTGGACTTTCGCGCGTTGGACGTTTGCCTCTGCTTCGTTGAGCGCGGCCTTAAGGAAGGTTGTGTCAAGCTCCGCGACGATCTGCCCCCTTCGGACGCGACTGTTGAAGTCCGCGTAGAGTTTCTCGATATTCCCCGAGACCTGGCTGCCGACCTGAACGGTGATGACGGCGCTCAGCGTTCCGGTCGCCGTGACAACGACGGAGATGTTTCCCTGCTTTACCGTGTCCGTCCGGAACTGAAAATCGTCCGACTTGCCGTTTCTGAGGTAGAGTCCGGCTGCGGCGAGGAGAATGACAACGCACGGCATGGCAATGATCAGTGTTCTTCGTTTCATGGATTTCCTTCCTGTAACAGCGGTTTCCGTCCCTTGGCACCCGGTTTCGCTTGAGATCCCTCCGTTCTCCACTTGCAGGACGCGCTCCCCTTCCGGGGTTTTCTATTGAGATTAGACCGCGGAACAGCCGGGACCGTTTAATTTGGCCTCGAATGCCTCAAGCCCAAGTCCGGGCATCCGTCCGGCCAGAGGCCTTGGATTTCCCCCTCCGCTTATCGAACTTTATGCTTGCAGTGACGGAAAGTCCGGTTGGAATTCTTTCAAAGGATGCGGGAATGAGAAGAAGACTCTGCGGTGCCCTTCTGTTTGTCCTCTGCGCCGGCCTACTTCTCCAGGGATGCAGGACGGAAAGAAAATCGACTACTCCTATAGTGTTGACCGTTACCGACGACCTCGGCCGCCGCGTCTCACTCTCCGCACCCGCGGCAAACATCATCAGCCTTGCGCCCAGCGTCACCGAAACACTCTTCGCGGTCGGCGCGGGATCTGAAATTGCCGGCGTGACGAACTTCTGCAACTACCCGCCTGCCGCTCTCACAAAGCCTCGCGTCGGGGGGATCATTGATCCAAACATAGAAGTAATCGCCGGTTTACAACCCGACCTTATAATAATGTCAGTGGAGGGGAACCGCAAGGAAGACTTCAAGCGATTCGAAGCTCTTCATGTCCCTGTCTTTGTGACGAACCCCCGCTCCATTGACGGCATCTTCAAGTCGATCCGCGATCTCGGCACACTCACGGGTCGCGGGCACACCGCCGATTCCCTCGTTGCCGGACTCTTGAAGCAGCGCGCGCACATTGACTCGCTTGTCCGCCACGCAGGGAGGCCCACTGCGCTCATCCTTATCTCTATCCACCCCCTCATGGCGGTCACGGACCGCACCTTCCTCGGACAGCTCGCGCGCGAGGCCGGACTCGACAACATCGCGGCCGATCTCCCCGGCAACTACCCGATCATCAGCCGTGAGGAGATCCTCAGGCGCGGCCCGGAGATCATCATCGGAATGACCGACACCGCACCGACGCTCCAAGCCCTTGCCTCTGCATTTCCGGAGTGGAAAGGACTGCGTGCTGTGAGGTCGAAGAGTGTGTACCGGATCGATCCGGATCTTCTCACCCGGCCAAGCGCGCGCGTCATCGTGGCCCTCGACACACTTGCGCACATTGTACGCGGCTCTGCCGCCTTGAATTAAATCCCTACCACGGCTATATTGACGAAAGTTCCATCGCTCTACCTGCCCGTTCCCTCCCCATCCATCGGATCCGGGAGTGCAGCGCACTCACTCTACGGGATGCAGTATGCCATCACAATCGCTCTTCGTCGCTGTTGCGGGGAACATCGGTGCAGGGAAATCCTCGCTCACATCCATGCTCAGCACGCACTTCGGCTGGAACCCGTACTACGAATCGGTTGAAAACAACCCGTACCTTGACGACTTCTACAAGGACATGTCCCGCTGGTCATTCAACCTCCAGGTTTACTTCCTGAGTAACCGGTTCAAGTATCATAAAAAGATGGTCGAGTCCCCTCGTCCCGTGATCCAAGACCGGTCGATCTACGAAGATGCAGAGATCTTCGCACGCAACCTCCATGACATCGGGAAGATGGACGACCGCGACTACGAGAACTACGTAGAGCTCTATCACATCATGACCGAGTACCTCAAGCCGCCCACGCTCATGATATACCTGCGCGCTTCTGTCGACACGCTCCTGAAGCAGATCTCGCGGCGCGGGAGATCATTCGAGCAGGGAATCCAGCGCGAGTACCTCGAGCAGTTGAACCATCACTACGAATCGTGGATCGGCCGCTACTCGCTGGGCGCTCTCCTCACGATCAAGTCCGACGATATCGACTTCGTGAACCACGAATCGGATTTTGAGAGGGTGGTCGGGCTTGTGCGGGAGAAGCTGCGATCGGCGGGCGTGACTGCGTAGCGTATTGTGCGAGCGGCGCACCGGGGATGATGCGCCGCCCTTCTTTTCAACTCACTTCTTCCTGCCTGTAAGAAGCGTCTTATACGCTGCGTTGCTCTCCAGAAGGCTGCGCGCGACGCTTATGTCTCGGTCGAACGGCAGGCTCGCAGCGATCCTGAGCGAATCCCCTCCGAACTGGTCCGAAATAGCGAGAAGGAGCCCCTCGCGCATCTCGGCGGCGCGTGACCGGAATTCCCCATCTTTTGCGTGGTCAATGGACTCCGAAAGCCGCCTCACCTCCTGGAACACCGCCGGGTCCAGCTTCTCCTTCTCGGCCGTCTCACGCAGCTCCTTCAGCTTCACCTCGGAGGCCGTTTCGTAGGAGAACTTCTCGTTCGCAAGGAATCTCTGGAACGCCGAGAGTAGCGAATCACTCACCCTGAACGAGGGGGGCAGCGCTGTCATGCGCGATCTAATCTCCGTCGCAAACTTGAAGAACATCGCCTTCTGAAGAAGTGCGGCGTGCAGTTCGCTTTGCTGGTCCTCTTTTACGGTCGTGTCGGGCATGATGCCGCCCGATGAGAAGACCGGACGGCCCGCGAGCGTGAGGAATTCCTTCCGCAAACTGTCCGGCACCGGCTCCACGGCCCCGTCGTCGTTGCGGTTGCTGTAGTCAAGCTCCTGGATGCAGCGCCCGCTCGGGGTGTAGTAGCGTGCTGTCGTGATCTTCAGTGACGCATTGTAGTCAAGAGGCATGATAGTCTGGACGAGCCCCTTGCCGAACGTCTGCGTGCCGAGGATGACACCCCGATCGAGGTCCTGAATCGCGCCCGCGACAATTTCGCTCGCGCTTGCGCTGTTGTGGTTCACAAGGACGACCATCGGGACGTCACCGAGCATCGGGTCCTGGTTCGATGTGTAACGTTTCTCGCTCTCCGGCGCACGGCCGCGCGTGCTAACCACGATGCTCCCTTTCGGAACGAATTTCTCCGTGATGTCGACCGCCACCTCAAGAAGCCCGCCGGGGTTGTCGCGGAGGTCGACAATGACACCGCGGATTTTCCGCTTCGTTGAGAGCTCGGTGATGGCTTTCCGTAGGTCATCCCCGGCCGTCCGAAGGAACCTTTCGATCCTGATGTACGCAATGCCGTCGTCGATGAAGCCGGCGTACGTGACGCTTCGGAGTTGTATCTCCTGGCGCTGGAGGACGAACTCGATGGGGCGGAGTTCTCCTGCGCGCTGGATCTTCATGTGGATCTCGGTTCCCGGTTCGCCTCGGACGAGCGACCGGACCTCGTTGATCTTCATCCCCTTGAGCGTCTTACTGTCGATCTCGAGGATCCGGTCACCCTCGCGGATGCCCTGGCGCTGTGCCGAGTATCCTTCCATGAGGGAGATGACGGTGATGGAGCCGTCCCGAACGCCGATGGTGATCCCGATGCCGCCGTACTTCCCGCTCGTCATCAAGTCGACGTCCGACGCCTCCTCTGGCCCGATGAAGACCGTGTACGGATCAAGCGCGTTCAGCATTCCGTTGATCCCTCCCCTCATGAACTTCTCCGGATTGAGCTGGTTGACGTAGTTGAGCGAGACCTCTTTGTACACTTTCCCCAGGAGGTCGATGCTCCTGAAAACCCTGTCAAGGTAGCCATCCGGTCGGAGTGCCCACCCGGAAAAGACAAGCGCGACAAGACCGACGGCGACGACAGCGATTGGAATTCTCATCTGGAATCGAGGGAGCTTCATGTATTCTTTCCTGCCTTTTCTATCCGTAGGTTGAGTGCCGAGACGACAGCTCGAATTTCCTCTGCAATTGACTCGACGGTCTGCGTGCCGTCGATGACATGGAAGCGCTCCGGTTCCGCCCGTGCAATAGCGAGGTATCCCTCACGGACACGTGCATAGAATGCGATGCCGGACTGCTCCATCCTGTCGTCTTCGGGGGAACGTGCCTCCGGTGCATCGGCGGTTCCAAGATTTAAGCGGAGCGCGCGGCGGCGGTACGATTCCTTGGGTGTGATGTCGAGGTAGACGGTGGCGTCCGGCATCACTCCCGCCGTAGCGAGTTGATTGATGCGTGTGATCGTCTCGATGTCGATCCCACGGCCGTATCCCTGGTAAGCGGTCGTGGAGTCGTGGTAGCGGTCGCAGACGACATTCTCACCGTGCTGGAGGGCGGGGATGATCAGCTGACGGACGAGCTGCGCGCGCGCCGCCGAGAACAGGAAAAGCTCCGCAACCTCGCTCATCTCTTCATGTCTCGGGTCGAGGAGCACATCCCGTACCCGCTCGGAGATGTGGGTACCGCCGGGTTCGCGGACGCAGAGGACCGCACGTCCGTCCCCTCTCGAGTTCATCCATGATTCAAGGAGGCGAATCTGGGTACTCTTCCCGCAGAAATCCAGGCCTTCAAATGAGAGAAGCATATTCAGTCAGATTTAAATTAACCAATTGCCTCTATCATTGCAACGGGCGAGGGAAGAGGGCTTCTCTTGCTCCCTCCGCGCTTTTTCTGTAACTTCGATATTACACGACGGACGCCTGACCCAATTCCCGGTACGATGAAAGAAGCCAACGAGCCGCTTTCGGTGCACACCGACGACCTCACACTCATTGCTGAGGCGCGGAAGGGAAACGACCGCGCGTTCCAGTTGCTCATGCGAAAGTACCGCGGTGCGGTGCACCGGGTCGTCATGCGCATGGTGGGGCGCGGCGAGGAATCGAACGACCTCACGCAGGAAACGTTCATCAAGGCATTCGCCTCGATCGAGAACTTCGATTCGAAGTTCCTCTTTACGACCTGGCTCTTCAAGATCGCGCAGAACAGCTGCATCGATCATTTGCGCAGGCGGAAAATTAACCTCTTCTCCATCGACCAGAGGATGGAAGGGGAGGAAGGTGAGTATTCATACGAGATACCCGACTCCACCTACGAACCCGACCGGCCGATCGAGGAGAAAGAGCGGAGGGTGATCATCAACGAGGCGGTCGCGGCGCTCCCCGAGAAGTACCGCCGCGTTATTGAGCTTCGTCACAAAGAAGAGAGATCGTACGAGGAGATCTCTGACATCCTCGGACTCCCCATCGGGACGGTCAAGGCACAGCTGTTCCGAGCCCGGGAAATCCTCAACAGGCTTCTCCGCGGCAAGGCCGTCGACATCGAGTGAAACATTTCCATGTCCTCTGCGTACCTCGAAGTAGGTATTCCATAGCAGACGGGCTCCTACCATGAAAACGACCCATTTCTCAATGATCATGGCCGCGGTCATCCTTGTGTCCATTCCGGCCGCCGCCGCGGAGCCGGGGTTTCATGATGAAATCAAAAGGGGAAAGGAGAAAGAACTTCGAGTTAAACTTGATGCGGCGATGGGCAAAGTGAAGCTGTGCCGTGTGGGGGCCCCGTACCTGTTTGTTTCTGACCTTGAACCGCACGGGATGGAGGGATTGGCGCCGGATATTCACTACTCGATTAGCGGTTCGACCGGCATCCTTGATGTGAGCACTGACTTCGGTCATGGGCACAGACATTCGTACAACTTCGACTTCTCAACAGACATGGTATGGGACATCAAGCTCAGCGATGCTGTGCCGGTCTTATTCAAGGGGCAGCTTGGCGCGGGCTCGGGGGACTTCGATTTCACAGGTATCAGGCTCAGGTCGTTTGACCTGGAGACGGGTGCAAGCAGTGTCACGATCCGCTTCAACGAGCCGAACCCGGTGGCAATGGACCGCATGCGGATCGAGTCGGGTGTGAGCAAGTTCGAGGGAGTCAACCTCGGGTTTGCGAACTTCCGCACGATGACGTTCAAGGGAGGTGTAGGGAGCTACATGCTGAACTTCTACGGAGTCGAGCAGCCTGAGACAGACGTCGACATCGAGCAGGGGATCGGTTCAATCACCATCCTCGTCCCATCCGACGTCGGTGTGAAGATCGACCATTCGGGGAGCTTCCTCTCGAAGCTCCACGCGTACCCCGACATCAGCGAGCGGAGCGACGACGAGTACTTCTCGAACAACTACGAGTCGGCGGCGAAGAAGATGTACATCAAGATCGAATCGGCACTCGGGAGCGTGACGGTCCAGCACAAATAGAACACACGACGGCCCCTCACCACGGGCCGATCCGAATCGCTGGCTTGATCCCTTCACAGCCCGCCTCCGGCGGGCTGTTTGTTTTCACGCTCAGATTGCTTGTGTAACGATTCGAAGAAAGAGCATGATCGGTGCGCGGAGAAGTGCGACGATGGTCATGAAGGCGGTGTAGAAAGCGGGGACGTTCATGAGGAAGAGGATAATGAAGACTCCCCAGAAGCCAATCCGCGCATATGCCTCCGCGGCTTCCAGTGGGAGGAACGCGCCGATGACGTGCGAGCCGTCGAGCGGAGGGACGGGAATGAGGTTGAAGACGGCAAGAACAATGTTGAGCGTGATTCCGAGGTAGAACATCTGAACCAGGAACCTGAGCAGTTCTTCGCCCAGACCGCCGTTGATACCGAGGACACCGGCAAACAGGACGAGTCCCGCTGCGATGACACCGCACAGCGCAGACAAGATGAGGTTCGAAATCGGGCCTGCGGCGGCGACGAGAAGCTCATCGAAGCGCGGTCGGCGGAAGTTGAGAGGGTTTACCGGGACCGGCTTGGCCCACGCGATAAAAACTTGCCCCGCGGTAAGGAGAGAGACAAGAGGAACGATGATGGAGCCCACCAGGTCAATATGGGGGATCGGGTTCAGCGTCAGGCGGCCGCTCAGCTTTGCCGTCGGGTCTCCCGCACGCAGAGCCATGGCGCCGTGTGCGATCTCATGGATGATGACGCTGAAAAGGAGAATCGGGAGAACGATCAATGTATCTGTCACAATAAGCTCCTGTGTGAGACCAAGAAAACGCAGCCGCGGGTTGGCGCGGAAGAAGACAGACCACCACGGATACTAACCGGCGACGGCTTCTGCGAAGATGAGGAGACAATCTCTTTACGGCCTTGGGTGGAACGTCCGGTGAACCTCGCGCAGGTACTCGCGGTCGATGTGCGTGTAGATCTGCGTCGTCGAGATGTCCGCGTGTCCGAGCATCTCCTGCACCGCGCGGAGGTCCGCCCCTCCTTCCAGCAGGTGCGTGGCGAACGAATGTCGAAACGTGTGCGGGTGGACGTGCTTGGTCACTCCCGCAAGCGTCGTGTACGTCTTTACGATCTGCCAGACCGCCATGCGCGTCATCTGCCGTCCGCGTGTTGAGAGAAAGACCCAATCAGCGCTCACACGCGGCTTCGCGAGGAGCGGACGAGTCTTCGTTTCGTACTCATGAATCCAGTGAAGCGCCGAGCGTCCGATGGGGACAAGCCGTTCTTTTGAACCTTTTCCAAAGACGCGGACAAAACCATCGTCCGGAAATACGTCGTGGATGTGAAGGTTCGCAAGTTCCGATACGCGTGTCCCCGTCGCGTAGAGCACTTCCAGCACGGCGCGATCGCGAATTCCAACGGGATCAGCAGTGTTCGGCTGCTGCAGAATCTCCTCCACCTCCTCGACGGTGAGGACGTCGGGCAGCTTTCGGCGGATGGCGGGTGAATCGATGATCAGCGCCGGGTCGGACCCGATCAATCCTTCCACGACGAGGTACGTGTGGAACCCGCGGATGGCTGAAAGATTCCGCGCGATACTCGCGGGCGCGAGCCCGATTGCATCCAACTCGCACATGAAGGCCGAGACATGTTCCGATTCGATGTCCCGGGCTTCCCTCACTCCCATGCTCAGAAGAAACGCCGCGTAGCGACGAAGGTCGTTCGTGTACGACACAAACGTATTCTGTGATGTGGTCCCTTCGATCTGAAGCGTCCGAAGGTACCTGTCGAGTGTCTTAGGGATCATCTGAAACTCACTCAATTCCGCTGCCCTGCACCTCCCCTTCCGCAGGAGGAGCCTCTGTCTCTTCCTCCTTCTGTCCGGGGTACTTCATGCGTGTGTGATGGATACCGAGGAGGATGCGGAGGAATGCCTCGCGAATCTTCGTCAGGTCGCGGAGGGTGAGCTCGCACTCATCGAGCTGTCCATCCATGAAGCGGCGTTTGACCGTTTCATCGATCACCCGCTCGAGATGCGCGGGTGTCGGGTCGTCGAGCGATCGCGCCGTCGCCTCAATGGCGTCGGCAAGCATCACAATCCCGGCCTCCTTCGTCTGCGGCCTCGGGCCCGGGTACCGGAAATCAGTCTCTCGGACCTCCTGCTTACGCCCCTTCTGCTTGAGCGCCTTGTCATAGAAGACCGAGATCAGCGTCGTTCCATGGTGCTGTGGGATGAAATCGAGGATGACGGATGGAAGCTTGTACCGCTGGCCGAGTTCCACTCCCTCCTTCACATGAGAGGTGAGAATGAGAGCGCTCATCTGCGGCGTAAGCCTGTCGTGAACGTTCTTTGCCGTGAACTGGTTCTCGACATAGTAGTCTGGACGAAGCGTCTTCCCGATGTCGTGGTAGTAAGACCCGACCCTCGCGAGGATCGCATTTGCATGGGTGGCTTCCGCGGCCGCCTCGGAAAGGGTGCCGACAATCACCGCATGGTGGAACGTGCTCGGGGCTTTTTCGGACAGCTCGCGGAGAAGAGGGTGGTTGAAATCCGACAGCTCGAGCAGCGTAAGGTCGGTCGTGACGCGGAACGCTCTCTCGAAGAAGATGAGGAAGCCGAAGGTAAGCACAGGCGACACGAGCGCATTCACGCCGGCAAATCCGATCTGCACAACTATGCGCGAGACCGGTTCGTATTGCTCGAGTCCTACAGCGACGATGGTGATTGTGTAGCCGAGGAAAATGAAGAGGAGTGACCTGAAGATCTGAGTCCGGTCCTTGATGTCCCGCACGGTGTAGACCGCAAACGCCCCGGCGACGATCGACGCGAGGCCGATGGTGTAGTTGTTTCCCTGGATCCCCGCGACGAGAAAGGAGAGGACCACGGTCCCGTAGAACGCCACGCGTGAGTCGAAGATGATGGCAAGGAGCATCGACGCGACGGGGAGAACGATAAGGTACTCCACCGGGAGCGTGGAGTTGATCTGCAATGTGACGAAAGCGACGGCACCGACGAACAGGATCAGGATGGAAATGAGGAGGAGCCTCGAATTGTCATGGAAGATCCATTTCCGGAAGAGGAACAGATAGATGCCGAAGAGGCTGAGGACGGCGGCAACGTGGAGTGCCTGTCCGAGCCACTGGACAAGGGTGCTCTGGCCCCCTCCGCGCTCGATGCTTGCCCTGAGATAGGAGTCAATCTTCAGTTTCGCATCCGGCGTAACCCGGTCATGCTTTGCGATAATCCGCTCGCCTGCCTGGACGACGCCAAGCGTCTGCGGGATGCGGCTCTGTGCGATCACGATCTCCTGCTTCGTGGCCGCGGGGTCTTCCAGGACCGTCGGTGAGACAAACTCGAGGGCGATCTTTGCGAGAAGCGCTGCGAGATCTACCTGCTTCGAGAAGCGGTCACCGCATTCGTGCTCGACGAGGGCGGCGGCCTCGTCGAGATCGATGAACGAGTCGACCGGGACTGGTACTTCAAGAGTGTTCTGGCGGAGGGAAAGGTAGGTGTGAGTTAGCTTCTTCTTCTGAACGTCGAGGATGCCGCGGGCATAGGCTCTCGAAAGGCAGCCGACGAGGAACTCATCGAGGCTCCTGACTGCGTCCGGCCTCAAATGTCCGCCGGGTGCGAGGAGTCGTTCAAGGAGCGCCCATTCGCTCTCGTTGAACAGGATGCCGAGAAGGCGGGTCTCATTGGCGGTGGATGTTGAATCGCGTGCTGCCTCACGCCGCTGCTCGGCGGTTGCAGGAGGATGGATGTTCCAGCGGCGGCTTCGCAGCTGGAGGCTCACGACCCTCGCCACGTTGCTCACAAAGTGCCGAAGGCTGTCGAGCTCGGTCGCCGCTGCAACGTTTCGGTGGAACACCGGCGGGACGCTGTCCGCTGCAGCGGCGACCTCACGCCTGTACTTGGCGTCCGGCTTGTAGATCGGGAAAGAGAACGAGGGAATGAAGTCCTCTTCCATCCAGATCGACCCGACGGAGTAGCGGAACTCAATCGACTGCCCCCGCGGGAACATCAAGGCGACAATCGCGATGACGCCCGCTGCGAGGAGTGCCTTTACGGCAAGACTATCCTTGAGGTGTTGAGCCCCCAGAACCTCCCGTACATGTTTCAACCGCTCAGCACCTTTCAACCCGGGCATACCTATTCACCGATTGTTTTCCAGCCGCGCCTGTTCAGATCAGCGTAGATGATCGCGCCGAAGATAAGCCCGATAGCAATGAAGACAATCCCGAGAAGGGTCTCGCCGAAGATGATCTTCCCCGCGCCGAAGAGAAACCCGTAGATCATGATGACGCCGCTCAACCAGTCGATCAGGTTGAAGAAACCATCTTTCTGCGGCACAATGTCGGTCGCTTCGCGTGCAATGGGCCCCCAGAGGGCAGCACTCGGGCGCACCCTCCTGTAAAACGCCAGCAGTACCTCCTTCGGTTCAGGTTCCGTGAGGAAGGTTACCGCAAGCCAAACCGCGCTCGTGACGCCGGCGGTGATGAGGACAATGTACGCAAATTCCTTCGGTGTCCCTTGGTCCAGGTGGAAGCCGAACTGGACGATCAGCGACGTCATGAACGCCGCGGCAAGGGCTGAGATTTCGCTCCAGGCGTTGATGCGCCACCAGAACCACCGGAGGATGTAGACAAGCCCCGTTCCCGCCCCGAGGGCGATGAGGAACATCCAGGCACCGGCAATCGAATCCATGTAGAACGTCACGACGGCCGAGAGGATCATGAGGACCATCGTCGCCGCCTGCGAGATCTTCACGTAGTGTTTCTCCGGCCTGGTCTTCACTATGAAGCGGCGGTAGAAGTCGTTGACAAGGTAGCTCGCGCCCCAGTTGAGCTGCGTGCCGATTGTGGACATGTACGCAGCGGCGAAGGCGGCGATCATGAGTCCGCGGAGGGATGCGGGGAGGTCCGAGATTAGGATGCGGACGTAGCCGGATTCGGGATCGGCGGCGAACGACGGATCAGCTTGGTAGCGAGCGACGGCAACAAGCGCGACGAGAATCCATGGCCACGGACGGAGCGCGTAGTGCGCGATGTTGAACCAGAGCGTGGCAAGGAGGCCGTTCTTCTCGTCCTTGGCGGAGAGGATCCTCTGAGCGATGTACCCCCCGCCACCCGGCTCGGCCCCCGGATACCATGAGGCCCACCAGTTGACGGCGATGTAGACAAAGAACGTGATCATCGGCATCCAGGTGGAGTTGAGGTCCGGGATGAACGACAGGACGGAACCGGTCGCCTGGCGGCTACGGTCGACCGCATGGAGGCTGTTCATGAGGGCGTCCATCCCTCCGCTCGCCTGCACCGCGAAGATCGCGAGGACAATGACCATTCCCATCTTGAGAACAAACTGGAAGAGGTCCGTGACGAGGACGCCCCAGAGTCCGGAGAGCGTGGAGATGGACGCGGTGATGAACATGATGACGATGGCGATGCCGAGCGCCTCGACCTTGCCGACGCCGAGGACAAGCATCATGATCTTCACGATGGCAAGGTTTACCCACCCCATGATGATAAGGTTGACCGGGAGTCCGAGGTAGAGGGCGCGGAAGCCGCGGAGGAAGCTTGCAGGCTTGCCGCTGTAGCGGATCTCTGCGAACTCGACGTCGGTGAGGACACCTGCGCGGCGCCAGAGCCGGGCGTAGAAGAAAACGGTGAGCATGCCGCTGAAGACCATGCTCCACCAGATCCAGTTTCCAGCGATGCCGTTCCGCGCCACGAGTCCGGTGACCGCGAGGGGGGTGTCGGCCGCAAATGTGGTTGCGACCATCGACGTCCCGGCGAGCCACCAGGTAACCTTTCGCCCGCCGACGAAGAAATCGCTCACACTCTGCGTTGCACGCTTGCGGTAGTAGAGCCCGATGGCGAGGTTGAAGAGGAAGTACGCGGCGATGACGATCCAGTCCGTCAACGTGAGCTGCATTAATCATTCTCCGTGAAATGGTGAGACAGACAGAATGAAACCACGGATCGCACGGCAGAGAGCGGACGAACGCAGATCAGGATTTCGTCGTAAACCACACGCAACATCTGCGTCCTCTTCTTTGTTGTGGGATCTCTATCCGCGGAATCTGTCTTCTACTGTGTTTGTCCGTCGTTGCGTTTCTCACGCAGGTGTTTTTCGGCCGATCTTCGACGAGACGAGCCCGACGATCACAGTCGTGGATGCGCCGATGAACGTGTACCAGGTCCAGGCAATCGGCGTGAAGAAAAAGGCAACGATCAAGACAATGAGTCCGGCCGTGAACCCGAGCATCGCGTCGCGCTGGTTCGGGGACTTGAACAGGACACCGAGCAGGAATGTCCCGAGGAGCCCGCCGTACGTGACCGACGCGATTGAGAGGGCGACCTCGATGACCGCTTCGCTCGACTTGATAAAGAGGAAAGCCGTCCCGACCAGGATAAGCGTCCACACGACGCTGAGGGTCCGCGACAGCTTCAGGTCTTTCTCATCGGAGTTTCCCTTCCCGAAATACGGCTTGTAGAGGTCGATCAGCGTTGATGATGCCAGTGAGTTGATCGAACCGCTCAGCGACCCCATCGCGCTTGCAAAGAGTCCCGCGATGATGAATCCGCTCACACCGGTCGGGAGTTGCTCGATGATGAATTTCGGGAAGGCCTCGTCTCCCTTCGCAAACGGCATCGCGTTGTAGAACGCGTAGAGGGAGAGGCCGATGACGAGGAAGAAGAGGAACTGGAGCGCGACGAAGAAGCCGCTTGTAATGAGCGCCTTCTGGCTGTTCTTCAGCGAATTCGTCGCAAGGAGCCGCTGGACGATGAGCTGGTCCGTCCCGTGCGAAGCCATTGCGAGGAACGTCCCCCCGAGGATGCTGGCAATGAGGCTGTACTTCACGGTAAAGAAATGGGCAAGGCCCCCGCTAAATCCCCAATCGATGATTTGGAGCTTCCCGTGCGGTGCCGCCGCTTGCACGACGGATGCCCATCCCTCCGGAAGCCGGTTGAGGATGAGGATGAACGCGACCGTGGCGCCGCCGAGGTAGATGAACATCTGGATTACATCGGTCCAGATGACCGCCTTGATGCCGCCTGTGTACGTGTAGATAAACGTGAAAAGCGTGATGATGGAGATCGCGATGAAGTAGACAGAAACGTCCGGCATTCCGCTGAAGAGCTGGTAGCCGCGGAAAATGATCGCGAGGGGAATCGCCGTTGCGAAAAGCCGCACACCCGTGGCAAGCGTGCGCGTCACGAGGAAGACGATGGAGGCATAGTTGCGCGTCTTGTCGCCGAACCGTTTCGTGAGGAGCGCATACGCGGTCACCAGCTCTCCGCGATAGTAGGACGGAAGAAAGAGAAATGCGACGATGATACGTCCGATGATGTAGCCGAGCGTGATCTGGAGGAAGCTCAGGTTCGTGAGGTACGCAAGTCCGGGGATGGAGATGAACGTGATCGCGCTTGTCTCGGTTGCCACGACCGCGAAGGAAACGGCGAGCCACGGCATCTTCCGGCTCCCAAGGAAGTAATCTTTCGTGGAAGTCTGCTTGCCGCCGGAGAGAACGCCGAAGACGGCGACACCCACGAGGTAGAGAAGAACGATGACGTAATCGACGACAGAAAATCCCATTTCGTTCCTTTCCTGATGCGGCCCCGCTTCAACGCGTACCCGGACGTAGCCGGGGGTCCGTCAATGGTAGATCATCAGATGAAATCAGAGGTGGGACAAACGTGCGCTCGTGATGAGAATGCCTCCTTCTCCGGCGGCTGCGACCCGTGAACGAACACGTATCCCGATCCAGCTGTGTGTCCTGTCCACGGTCTTGGCATCTCACCGGTGGGGGATGACCCCGTGCGGCACGAAGCCGCGGGACTTCATCCCTTCAGCGCCTCGTCGAGGGTCGCATAGATTCCGAGGACACGGTCGAGCCGTGAAATCCTCAGAAGAGAGAGGACAGCCTTGCTGGGGCCGAGGACCTTGACGACGCCGCTGTGGTCCCGCATCTTCCGTTCCGCGATGAGGAGAGCACTCAATCCGGTGCTGTCGCACGACATGACGTCGCTTAGATCGATGATCAGCTCCTTTGCCTTCTTCCCAGTGATGAGAAGGAACTCTCCTTTCAGCTCGGGGGCGATCGTGCCGTCGAGCCGCGGCTCCTTGAGCTTGAAAACCGTTGCCTTGCCGTGCTTTGTCACTTCGAAGTTCATACATCACCTGCCATCGTTAGAACATCAAGAGATGGTTATAGAACGACGCATACCGCCCCGAAAGCTCGGTCTGCGACACCCGGATCAGCACGTTATAGAAATCGCCGATGCGGGGGATGTCGAAGCCGACGCGGAACGGAACTCCGGCCGCTTTCAGCAGGAAGACGACAGGGAGCACCAGATTCCTGTTCAGATCAATCGCAACGTCGAACCCGCCAGCCTTCACTTCCTCGATGATCGGACGCTTCGGGATCAAGAAGGCCGAGCACGCATCCTTCCGCAGGTGTATTACGCGGGGCGTCTCGCGGATCTCCCTGACCACGAAATTCTGAGGTGTGAGGAGGACGGTCGAATCGGTTCCGAACTGTCTCACGAACCAGCCGACGATGTCGCGTGCATGAAGGAGATCTTCATCGTTGAACGGAAGGACGACGAGGATCCTCCGCGCCGATGTGAAGAACCTCGTCATCAGACGCGCGGTGTCGTGGTTCGAACGAAAGCGCAGCCGTGCGTACTGCAGTCCGATTGACAATCGGACCTGCTCGAGCATTGCAATCATCAGAATATGAAAATCACAAATTCCGCCCAGAAATGCAATTCATGGAAAGTGGTTCCTTTCGTGTTCATTCGTGACTGCATTTACATCTTTTCAGCTAGAAGCGCTTCAAATGCATTTTCGTCGATCACCGGGATACCGAGCGCCTGCGCCTTCTGGAGCTTTGAGCCGGGATCCTCTCCCGCGATAAGAGCCGCGGTCTTGCTGCTCACGCTCGACACCACCGTGCCGCCTCTCTCTTCGATGAGGCGCTTCGCCTCTTCACGCGCATACCGGCTCAATGCGCCGGTGAGGACGTAGGCCTTTCCAACGAGGGGCCCGCGCCTTTCCTTCTGTTCCGTCGACATCGTGACGCCCGCCCGCTTCAGGTTCTCCACCGCATCACGGTTCCGCGGGTCGGTGAAGAACCGGACGATGCTGGCGGCGATCTTCTCTCCGATTTCATAGACGGCGGTGAGTGCTGCCTCATCTGCCCTGCGGAGCGCCTCGATCGATCCGAAGTGGTCCGCGAGAACTCGGGCGACACCGGCGCCCACATGCCGGATTCCGAGGGCATAGAGGACCCGGTGAAACTGGCGTTTTGTGCTCTCGCTGATCGCCGTAAGAAGGTTGTCGACGCTTTTCTCCCCCCACCGTTCGAGCTTGAGTATCTCCTTCCGGTGTGTGTGGAGACGGTAGATATCGGCATAAGATGAGAGGAGCCCGGCGGACACAAATTGGTCGATGGCGGCTTCGCCGAGGCCCTCGATATCCATCCCGCCGCGCGATGCGAAGTGCCCGATGCGGCCGCGCACCTGCGCGGGACATTCTACGTTTTCGCAGTAGAGGTTCGTCTCTCCCTCGGGGCGGACGAGCCTTGACCCGCACTCGGGGCATTTTCCAGGCATGACGAACGGCTTCGATCCCTTCTGTCGCTTCTCGTGAAGGACGCCGGTGATCTTCGGGATGACGTCCCCGCCTTTCTCGACGACGACCGTATCCCCCACGCGGGCGTCAAGGCTTTTGATGTAGTCCTCGTTGTTGAGTGTCGCGCGACTTATAGTTGTCCCGCCGAGAGAGACCGGCGTCAGGATTGCGACCGGTGTGATCGTACCGAGCCTCCCGACCTGCGGGACAATGTCGTTGAGCGTGGTTTCCGCCTTTCTGGCAGTGAACTTGAAGGCGATCGCCCAGCGCGGGTTCTTGGCAATGTTTCCGAGTGTCGTCTGCTGACTGAACGAGTCGACTTTGACCACTACGCCGTCGATGTCATACGGCAGCGAGTCGCGCTTCTCTTCCCATTCCGCCCAGTAGGCGATCACTTCGTTGATCGAGCCGCACAGGCGTGAGTGCTCGTTCACCGGGAAACCGAGCTCTCCCATGAGCCGGAGGCTCTCGTGCTGTCCCTTCACGCCGGCGTTGTCGGCCAGGAGCATGTACGCCACGAAGTGGAGCGGGCGTTCGGCGACGATCCTCGGATCCTGAAGCTTCAGCGTTCCCGCCGTGGCATTCCGCGGGTTCGCAAACAGCTTCTCACCGGCCTGTTCACGCTCTTCGTTCAGTTTGAGGAAGTCCTTCTTCCACATGACGGCCTCGCCGCGGATTTCGATTGTCTGCAGACGCGGGTCCTTGATCCTCAGCCGGAGAGAGATCGAGCGGATGGTCTTCAGGTTGTTCGTGATGTCGTCCCCCTGCATCCCGTCACCGCGCGTTGCTCCCTGGCGAAAGACACCATCGCGGTACTTGAGGCTGATCGCAATGCCGTCGAACTTCAGCTCGGCGGTGTATGCCGTATGGTCTTTTCTCAGGAGCGACCGGACGCGCCGGTCGAAATCGCGGATCTCCTCCTCCGAGTATGCGTTGGCGAGGCTGAGCATCGGGGTGGCATGGGTGACGGTGTGGAACTCCTTTGTCGGCTCCCCGCCGACCCGCTGAGTAGGCGAATCGGAGGTAATCAGTTCGGGGTGCTCGCGTTCGAGCTCTTGCAGTTCGCGCATGAGCCGGTCGTATTCATAGTCCGAGATGATCGGTTCGGCGAGTACGTAGTAGTGGTAGTCGTGGTCCCGGATCTCAGCACGGAGTTTCTCGATGCGTGCAAGAGCTGTCGTTGTCGCGGCTTTCATCGGAGTATCCGGTTTCTCTTCCGGGATTGAACTTGGAAAGGCTCTGCGGCGCTATGTTAGTAGCGCAGGCGGCTCCGGTTGAATTCGAAGTCGCGCACCACCACTCCCTTTTTCCCAATCTGTCCGATTGGCTTTCCATTAAGGGTGAACGTGATCCCCCCCGCGTTTCCGACGGTGACGTTGAACCGCTGCTTCGCCTTCCAAACGTACGATGCGTTGGGGGCGAGGATCATGTCGCGCACCTGGCCAGTGTCGGAGCGTATCTGAATCCACACCGTATCGTTTGTCTTCGCGCGCAACTCAAGGCTGTCCGGCCGCTGAGCGGCATCCGCGGTTGTCGCGGCCGGGGCCGGCGAGAGACGGGCTTCGTTCTCCTTTGCGACCTGATCGAACGGTGTCTCCTTCACCGCCTCATGGGAGCCGCTGTTGCGGAGGAGGAAGAAGATCACGACGCCGACGACAACCACAAACGCGAGACCGATTGAAAAGGCAGGCACCTGAATGATCTGGCGGATTCCTTTCGAGAAGATCGGCTCACGGGGCAGTCCTGTGTCCGGCGCGGTCTTCAGCGGGTGGAAAGCGGGCGCTGGCTCGGGCTTCAACGGAGGTGCACCGAGGTTGACATCGGATGGTCTTGCACCGTAGACCCGGTCGAACGCCTGTATCACCTCGTTGGGGTCGAGGTCAAGATATGATGCGTACTCTCGGAGCATTGCCCGCATGTAGGTCAGCGGCAGGATGGTGAAGTCGCCCCGCTCGATTGCATCAAGAAAGCGGATGTTGATTCTCGTTGCCGCCGAGATTTCCTGCAGTGAAATGTTCTTCTTCTGTCGGTAGAGCTGCAGCTCTTCCCCGAATTTCACCATTTCCCCTCCTGCGTGAACCGATAGTCCCCTTTGAATTTACGCCGCGTCCAGCTAAGATTCAAACGGGTAAAATCGGAGAGGCAAGCTCCCCGCGCGTGGTCGACGACTTTGGCTTCAAGACCATCGACCAACTCTCAGCCGTCCGCCATGGGCGGATTGGTCGATGGGCGCTTCCGTTCGAAATCCATCATTCTCACGTCCAACCGTGCAATGACCGACTGGCCTGCCTACGGCAGGCAGGCCGGGGCTCTTCCCCGATCCGGTGAAGAGCCAACGCCATCAAAAGACCGCCTTGGCGCGCCTTGCACACACGAGCCACCAGATCGTTATCAAAGGCCAGTCATACAGAAAAAAACTTCAAGTTACATCAGACGAGGATTGACCGTATGACCATCAAGCGCTTCATCGTCTACCTTGCCACCGATATCCCTGCCAATGGCGGGCCGTTGGCCTGCTACTTGACAAGCGGCAAAGGACTTTGTATACTATCAATCATAAGTGCAGCAGGTGGGGGAATACTTTTGGCCCACCTGGGGAATATGATGGCCCTTGACAGTAAGTGCGCCAAACTTCATTTAACAGCTGTAACCACGACGCTTGTCCATTTGGTAAGGCGAGGTTGAAGCACAGTTCGCCAGATAGTTGTATTCGCTCCACAGTTTTTCCACGAGAGAATTGACACTAAATTTAAGGTAATGGAATTAGGACGGCAAATTTGATGAAAAGAGACATAGCACTTCTTGCAGCGGCTGTGCTCTTCTCGGTGGTGGCGGTTTATTACCAGGACTTCGGGCAGAACAAAGGAACTACTTGGTGGACTTCCTCTGTTCTAATACCCTCCTTCGATGAACCGCTCACATGTCAAGATTCGAGTCAAGCCACGAAAACACAGCACTTTGATTTGAATATTGGGGCTGATATGGTCATTCCTTCTCCCTTTAGCTCTCGGAATCTCTTTGATGATCGTGATAGGCTAATAATTTTGATATCGGGGGAATTACCTCTTTCACGAATATTTGCTGCAGAAGCGGGAATTGGAAGTACTGGAGCTCTATCGCTTGTTTTTGAAGCACGAACAAAGGTCTACCCACTTACCACTGGCGGATTTCTTGGTGTTGGGTATCATTATGTAACTGTAGGTGAGTTAAATGAGGGGAATTATAAGTCCAAGTACGAGGCTTTTGACATTCACGCACTTGAGTTTTTCGCTGGTGTGCGTCTGCCGAGATGTCTCGGGCTTGAGATCGGCTATCGGAAGTTTCTCAAACCTACAGGTTTCAAATACTATTATGATTGGCAGTGGGGTCCTTTGCCAGCAGGTTACTATTATCCTCATGAATGGTATTTCTCCATAAAGTTACGGTTTCTTGAGGCATTTCGGTAATCATACATGGTTTGTGAGCGCGCGAATACCAAAGCTAAGAATTTTCCTTCCAACGACCATAGGTGGCCAACCGGTCTCGTTCACGTTCCAGAAATATATCCACCCATCGTCTTGCCGTTTCAAAGGCAGACGTCAAGGTTACCAGATATGTTCGCGCGGTCCGTGCTGAGGCAATTGCAGTCTTCCTGGTGATGAAACGTTCGATGTCTTTCGTGTCAACATCGACGAGCAAGATGTCGCCCGTAATTCGTAGTAGTTCACGGAACGACGTTGCGATGATCTCGGTTGTCTTCGGCGAGTGATTTGTTTTGGAGTATGTGAGATACTCGTCCTTGAACTTTGAGAGAGTGACTTGCCGACGGCGAGCCGTTCTTTCCTTCGCAACTCGGTCGAAGTCCCTTAGAAACTCCAACGCATCCGACTTGAGTTTGCACTTAGTTGAGATCTTGTGGCGCCGCCCGGCCTGGTCGAGATAGAAGAGGTAATAGTAGCGACGGGAACTCTTGGACAAGAACATGAGTGCCTCCAAAATTGGAGGCAACAAGTGCCCACTTGGATCGCTCAGGTAGGGGAAAACGGGGTTTGCTTGTCGGAACGGCGGGATTCGAACCCGCGACCCCCTGAACCCCATTCAGGTGCGCTACCGGGCTGCGCCACGTTCCGTTGTCGTTCGGTGCGGCATCAGCTCAACCGCACCATCAATTCTTCAAGGAACCGTTTGATCTCAATGAGATCGTCCTTGAGGCGTCCTGATACACTCTGAGGCTCGGCAGACGGTTCTCTGCCGCCGAGAAGCTCCAGCTGCTCGCTGCCATCGTCGGGACGGTATGTCTTGAGAATCCGCTTCGCACCTTCAATGGTGTAGCCGTCTTCCCGGAGAAGCTTCTTGAGGTAGAGGATAAGCTTGATGTCGCGGTTTGTGTAGATCCGGTTCCCCGCCCGATTCTTTGCGGGCTTCAGATGCTCGAACTCGGATTCCCAGTACCGGAGCACATACTGCTCGAGATCGGTGATCTTGCTCACCTCACTGATTGAGTAGTAGAGCTTCTTGATTCCCGCCTGCTTCATCGACGCGACGCCATCGCCTCCTCTTCCTGCGTGTGAAGACATCACAATTCTAAGTAATTCCCAAATAAGTTGCAAGCCCTTGAATTATTGTAGGTTCGAATGGAATTTTGTATTTTCAGAGGCTTCAACTCTCGCCTTTTGCAGCACTACCCACGACAATAAACGGAACAGGTAGAACGATTTGATACAGACCCGGCGACCTCTTCTCATTGCCGCAATGGCTTTCGCAACGTTGTGCTACCACACCGCACTGTCGGGTGACAATCCCCGCAACGTCCGGGCCGTCAAAGTCAACAGCGCCCCCGTCATCGATGGATTCCTGAACGATTTGGTCTGGACCCTCGCGATTCCGGCCGGCGATTTCCTCCAGAGGCTTCCCGATGAGGGGAAACCGGCCACCCAGCGGACGGAGGTACGCATCCTCTACGATGATGATGCCATCTACTTTGGTGCAATGATGTACGACAATGAACCGGAGAAAATCGTCGCCCAGCTCGCCCGGCGCGACAACGAGGTCGAGTCGGATGTCATTTCGTTCAGGTTTGATACGTTCCATGACCATCAGAACAATTATGAATTCACCATCAATGCGGCAGGGGTGAAGACCGACATCCAACAGTTCAACGACGGCAACGACGAGGATGCGTCGTGGGATGTGGTGTGGGATGTCCAAACGCGGGTTCTCTCGAACGGTTGGTCCTGTGAGGTGAAGATACCGTTCCAATCACTTCGCTATCCCCAAATACTCCCGCAAGAGTGGGGATTCGAGGTCATCCGCATGATCAGCCGGAACCAGGAGAACGACTACTGGGCCTTGATCCGCCTCCAGCAGAGCGGGCTCACATCGCATTTCGGCTCGCTGATCGGACTTGATTCGCTTCCAATGCCGGTGAGGCTCGAAGTTCTCCCCTACCTGGTCGGAAAGAGGTTCATGGTTCAACCGACGTTGGAGCACAGCAATGGACAGTACAACGAGTTCAGCGGCGGCGCCGACATCAAGTATGGCCTCGGGAGTAACTTCACGCTCGATGCGACGATCAACCCCGACTTCGGACAGGTCGAAGCCGACCCGGCGGTCCTCAACCTCACGACCATCGAGACGTTCTACCCGGAGAAGCGCCCGTTCTTCATCGAGGGGAACCATATCCTCCAGTTTAACACGTTCGGCGAGGGATCTGGACTTTACTACTCCCGCCGCATCGGGCGCGCGCCAACCGCGGAGCCGGCCATCTCCACGGGCGGCGGGCTTGTCAGCATGCCAAACTCAACGACTGTCCTCGGGGCAGCGAAGATCACCGGGAAGACCGAGAACGGAATCTCGGTCGGACTCCTCCAGGCGATGACGAAGCGAATGAGCGCCGTCGTCCAGGATTCATCCGGCCGCCGGTACGATGAGATGGTAGAGCCGTTCAGCAGCTACAGCGTGCTCCGCCTCCGTAAGGATGTGCTCTTGAACTCGAATGTTGGTGTGATCATGACGTCCGTCGCTCGCGAGCAGGGGGCACCGGCTCTTACGGGGGGCGTCGACTGGACAATGCGGTTCCTCCAAAATATGTATCAGGTAGATGGGTTCCTTGCATTCTCAAAGACGATGCGGACGAGCGACAAGTCGCGCATCGCCGGCTCGGCGGGGAGAATCAACTTCCAAAAGAGCGGCGGGGAACACTGGCTCGGCTCGCTCTCGGCCGATTTCACATCACCGAGCTACAACGTGAACGACGTCGGCTACTTCCGCCGTCCCAACGACCACGGAGTGGAGACCGAAATCGAATACAAGGATGAAGTGCCGGGCGATCTGCTACGAAGCTGGAATGTCGAGAGCCGCGTCCACTTCCGCTGGAACTATGGAGCCGCGAACATCAACCGCGATTTCTCGCTGGACGGATATGCTGAGTTCTTAAACTACTGGTGGACGAACCTTTCAGCCGAGGCGAGCTTCGGGTTCTACGATGACCGAGAGACACGAGGCAACGGCCTGTATCGCAAGCCGAGGGCGTACTCGTTCAGGTGGGAAGTCGGGTCGGATTTGAGGGGGAGTATCTCCGGCAACTTCACGACCGGACTCGACATCGATGACAGAGGGAAGCGGGGGTACAGCGTTGGCGTCGGGATGAACATCAAGCCCACGACATGGATGGACTTTTGGATCGGTGCCGAGCCGTGGTTTACAAATCACCGTGAGTCGTGGGTGAAGAACCTGACCGACAGCGCGGGCACGGTCACGAGCATCTTCGCGGACCGCACCACCGACTACATCAACCTTACACTCCGCGGAACGGTGATCTTCACGCGGACCCTCACGCTGCAGCTCTACTCACAGCTCTTCTTCTCGCACGGCCGATTTGAGGACTTCCGGAAGCTTGTGACGGACGATTCATTCGCACCGGTGACCGGTTCGCCAAACCCCGATTTCACCGAGCGGTCGTTTGCACTCAATGCCGTCTTGCGCTGGGAGTACCTTCCCGGGAGCATCCTGTACCTTGTCTGGACGCAATCACGAAGTGATGCGCTCGACTCCTACCTGGCTTCCTTCAGCCACGATGCGACCGGCATCTTCGGTGCGCCCTCGGATAACGTCATCGCATTGAAGGTGAGCTACTGGCTGAACATGTAGGTGAGATGGATGCAAAAGTCATTGCGGGAACGTCCCCCTGGGGTTCCTGCCCCGCAATGACGCCTATGGATGGTGAATGAGGGAGGATCCCTTAGGCGTGATCTGAAAGTCTTTCCAGGAATTCAAGCAGTTTCTCCTCATACTCTTTCCCCGCGACCTTCCAGACGTCCGTGTGATGCGCGCCGGGAACGAGGAATAATTCCTTCGGACACTCGCAGTTCGCGAACAGTTGTTCGGATTCCTCGTGCGCGACACGCCGATCCTCGAGCCCGTGAATGAACAGAAGCGGCGCCCGGATGGTCTCTACCGCCCGGAGAGGTGAGACATCGCTGATACGGAACCTTCCCACCTGCTCGGCGCGCCGGATGACAATCCACCTGAGCAGCCGGGAACGGAGGCGCACGTACTGATACTGGTATTCCAGGAGTGCGGTCTTCAGATCAACGAACGAAGCCTCAGAGATCACACCTCTCACGCGCGGCTCTAGGGCCGCAGTCTGAAGAGCTATCGCCGCCCCCATGGAAATCCCCATCAGCGCCAGAGGTCCGTTCATTCGCCCCCGCCTTTCAAGCTCGTCGATAACCTTTCTGAAATCGTCCTTCTCGAGGTAGCCGTAAGTGCAGAAATCTCCGTCGCTCTCCCCGTGCGCCCGAGAGTCCATCAGGACGACCTGATATCCATTGTCGGAGAGGAGCTTCGCCACTCGGAGTCCTTGCGACTTGCAGTCCCCGACTCCGTGAAGATACATCACCGTCCCGCGGTTTGGATTGCGTGGAATGAGCCATCCACGGAGGGTCAGCCCATCCGATGTTCGCGTCGAAAGGAGCTCATAGGGCAGGGAATAGTCCTCCGGGTAGGCATCTTCGCCGGTACGCTTCAGCTCCTGGGGTGTGGATCGCTGAGGGTGGAGAAGCATAATCGGCCCCATTGCGGAGATGAGCGTGTAGATGCCCACGATGAAGATCAGGAACGCAGCGGCAAGGATGGCTGGGAGCATTGACGACAAAGCGGTGTAAATGACGTTGATGAAATGCGCCTCATAATGACCAGATTCACCAGTCTGGCGGGAGCACTCTCTGAAATATACTCCCCGCCTGCGTTCAAAGCAAAGGATGGCAACTTTTCGGCGATTTCTTGATCTTTATAGTAGAGGCACTAACTCTCACGCGCGTCCAGTAGGTATGGCCTTGACCCACGGCGATCAAAGTCAACTCGGAGGACGGTAATGCCATCCAAGGGGCGTTGAGCCTGCACCGCTTTGAGAGCTGCTTTATCAATCGCTTTGACCGTATGCCGATGAAGTCCTTGCAAAACTGCCACAGCCTGATTACTCATCATCTTACAACGCTCTGCCACAAGCGCAGCCAAAGCCTTGGTCAGGCGAGGTCTCCGAAGCGCCACAAAATCCAACGCTTCCGTCCGTATCCCGCACGTAGGGCAATTTACCCTACAGCGCAAGAAATTGACGTATGTTAGATGGCTCCACAGCATCAAATGCTGAACTTCCTGTTCTGTGCTGTCGTAGGCCGTTCGCAGGAGCGCTCCGCACTCCCCACAGCGGTATTCTTTGCAGCTGCGTTCAAGATATACGATCACAGCTCTCCGTCCTTTGCGTTCCGTGCGTTTAACGTCAATAACCTGAAACCCTTGTACTTCCAAAAGACCTGTCAGATATTGGCATTGCATCCGGTTGGGTCTCCTGATCGTTCTCTCTTGCTGACTGAACGTCTGGAGTATACCTACCCGCCTGCCGGACGGGCAGGCCCGGATGCTTTTTTTCAACCCATAGTTTCATGCCTTGAGCCTTATTTATGAAGCTTTTGAGAGATGATCTTGTGAAGACCATGGTAACAGCACAAAGGTTTACAATTGGAGATAAGCTTGCAAGGGCTCTTGGATTTTTCTTGGGGGCTTTGTTCGTCGCCTCAGGCGTAGCGAAGCTATGGGATATATATGCTTTTTCTGAGGTAGTGAGAAGATATGGGATATTGCCAGAGAGTTTAGTGGTTCCCGTTTCGATCTTGGTACCATTTGTGGAGTTTGTTTTAGGGGTGATGCTTTTAATGTATTTCCGACTGCGGATTGTAAGCATAGGGTTAACTCTTCTGGTAGCATCTTTTACAATTCTTTCGTTTATCAGATACAAAGGAGGTGATGTGTCGGAGTGCGGGTGCTTTGGGAAACTCTTTCAACGTCAGTTCGGCTGGGGATTATT
This sequence comes from Ignavibacteriales bacterium CG07_land_8_20_14_0_80_59_12, assembly GCA_002779395.1. Classification (GTDB taxonomy): domain Bacteria; phylum Bacteroidota; class Ignavibacteria; order 0-14-0-80-59-12; family 0-14-0-80-59-12; genus 0-14-0-80-59-12. The sequence continues at coordinate 41 of PEWR01000078.1, read as the reverse complement.
TGCCGAGAATTTCGCATTGATTCTTGCCTTGCTGACAATAA